>CAYVLI010000124.1:3289-7180 GCA_964452105.1 uncultured Nitrospinota bacterium | reverse complement strand
TTTGCCGAAGTTGTCTATGGCGGTTTTGATTATGTTTTCCCCGCCCTGCATGACGGCCACGGAATCGTAGTTGGCCACGGCTTCTCCGCCATTGGCTTTTATCTCCGCCGCTACTTCGTCTGCGGGAGAAGAAGAATCGCCGTAGCCGTGCCTGTCCCCTCCGATATCGTTCACCACTACTTTTGCTCCATGCCCGGCCATAAGTATGGCAGTGGCACGGCCGATGCCCCTCCCGGAACCTGTTACCACCGCTACTTTACCTTCGAGGCAACCCATTGTTTTCTCCTTTCTTCAAATTTAATGGTTCATTGTATGGTATCGGTGTTGAAATCAGTTGACGTGTCTCTGATAATGGGCAGGAAACATCCTATCCATTATGAAAAAACCTCTTACATCCGCTCTTTTCACAGCGGTGATAAATATGGGAACGATGCATCCGCAGGTGGCGCAATTTACATTCTCACCCATAACGCAAGGGTGTTTGGGAGTGAGGTCGGAGAAGTAGGAAAGGTAGTTCCCTTTTAGGAACCCGCAGTGCTTCACATGCTCCTTGGTGCGGAACATCCGTATCATGCGCCGGCTTAGAAAGACCAGGCGTGGATTTTTCCTGCGCACCGCGTGCAATTTTTTGATGGTTTCCTCCAGCAATTCTCCCTGGAGAAGCAACGGGTCTCCATTTTGGCTGTGAGAGGTATAGAGGTTGAAGCAGACCCCCGACGTCCCGGACTCTCTGGCGATCTCTACAAGGTCATCTATCAGATGGTAGTTTGAGGTGGAGATGGTGGGAGTAAAGATCACCCTATTGTCATCCTTGACGTTGGCCATTATCTCGTCGAAGCAGTCGGCGCCCCTGATGCTGTTATGGACTTGTCTGTTGCCGTCTATGCTGACGAAGATTCTCCTCTGTATATCTTCGGGTATTTTAATTATGCCGTTGGAAACTATCACCACCCAGTCGAAGGTCCTGTGTGCATGACGCAGAACCTCTGGTCTCAAACTGGGTTCTCCTCCGGTGATATAAGCTATTCTCACACCTCGTTCTCTATCCTTGTTGAAAATCTGAGCCCAGTCTTCATCGCTGAGTTCGCTTATGGGGTCATCTACTGCCTTGAAGAAATAGCAGTGCTTGCACCTCAGGTTGCACCTGCTTGTTATATCGTAATTTGCTACGGTGATCATGTTTTTATACCTTTCACGGTAATATTGCAGGATAGTGTGTACAAACCTCACGGGTTTAGAATCCACGAACCTTCTCTGCATGTCTTATCGCTGCTCCTTGCTAAAAAATGCTATTTATCCTGTTTAAAGAAGCCATCTTTTCTGCAGCTTATTAACGGTTCGAGCGTTTAAAATCCATGCGGATACTGTAATAGTAAATTGGGATGGCGCAGATGCCGAACAGGAGCAGGGTAAAAACGAACCAGAACAAGCTGTTTCTGCCCCTTTTTCTAGAGTCTTGTCTGATGAGGAAGGCTGCAGTAATGGCGGCCGCTGCAACTAAAATTAATACCCACATGGAAATCTCCCGATGCCGACATCCTATTGCAGGAAAGCTACCATTAATGATTCGCTGAAATTATGTAATAAAATTAGTTTGTCGTCAATGCTTTTGTATGAATGCTTTCGGATGAGTCGAGGCATGAAAATGGGTCGAATCGGCATCGTAGATTCCAGGCATGAAACGAATGGGTTTGTGCATATTCTTATCATGTGGTAGGTTTATTCATCGATATTTTCGATTTTATGGTCAGGAATAGGGCGGTTTCCAAAATTCAGGCGCCTGCTCGAAGCTCCATGAAGGGGAGAGTGCCATGGAACGGCGATGGACATTCTGGTTTGCTCTGGTTGTAATATATGTGATATTTCTGATGCCAAACGCTCGCGCCTTAGCCCTTCAAATAGTGGTGGACAGTTTTGCCGACCCCGTCGAATCCGGGAAGACCACTCTCCGCGATGCCATAAATCGAGCCAACCTAAACCCAAATCCTGATTCCATCATATTCGATGCTGCGTTTTTCCCGGGAACCATTCAGGTAACCGGCTCTTCCTTACCTCCATTGACCGGCCCGGGTGATACAATTGACGGCACCAGCGGCGGGATTATGTCGCCAGGAAGCGTGGCGCTCGACGGGAGCGCACTCGCCGGAGACGAAGCGGGCTTGTACTTGAGCGCATCCTCATTGATTGTCAAAGGGCTGGAAGTCGCTTATTTCCCCGGTTCCGGAATCGTCGTGGAGACAGGGAACGGGAATCCCGTCTCTTATGATGGGATAAAAATAATTGACAACCTCGTTGAAGGTAACGGCCTGGACGGGATAAGTGCCCTGGGTTCCTCAGCCGGCGGCGCCGGCGGTAATTCCCTTATGAACCTGCTCATTGAAAGGAACAGAGTGAATAACCATCCCCGGCACGGAATATTCGTCAGCGCCAACGGACCAGGCGCTCCGGGGGGTAATGCTATCTCGGTGAATATTCAAAATAATGTTGTGAGCAATATTAATGTTTGGCACGGCATTCACGTCCGCGGAGGTGATGGAGCCGGTGGAAATACGCTGAGCGCTAAAATTAACGGAAACACGGTCAGCGATACAGGAAGTAATGGAATCTTTGTGAGCGGAGGATGGAACGGCAGCAGCAACAACATGGTGACCATAGATTCCATCGACGGCAACAGCAATTCTTCCAACTTCTATAACGGTATAGCCGTCGGCGGGGGAAATGAAGGCTCGGTCAACAACAATGTGACTATCGGAACCATCAGCGATAATTCCATAAGCTCCAACGGGCACAATGGTCTGGATGTCTGGGGATGTTTCGGCTCGGATGTCAATCCCTCCAGTGGCAACACCGTCACCGTGGGGCTGATTCAGGGCAATGTAATAACCGGCAACGGCGTTCGCTACGGCCCTGATTACGCAACAGGAATATCCATAACTGGAGGCGTGGCTAACAGCCAGAGTTGCGCCGTCGTCGTCAGCAATCTGGTGGGCAACTCCATCACGGACAACCATGGAACAGGCATTTACGGCTCCGCTGTTTGGGCCGGTCCATGGGCGGACGTCCTGGACTGGGCCGGCAACGCACGGGGAAACGTGGGGATCATCAATCTGGCCCAGGGCAACAGCATTTCCAGGAATGAGAACGATGGCATTCTGATACACGGCGTTTACGACGCTACCGGGACTTCTGAAGGTAATTACATGAGCGTGGTGCTCCGGAAGAACAGCGTTACGGAGAACCTCGGTGACGGGATTTCTGTCCTGGGAAGCATGGCCGGAGCGCCGCGGAACACCGTCGTGGCTACCATAGAAGGGAACGTCAGCATCGGAAACGGTGGGAACGGTATAGAAGTAGCAGGCGGTTTTAGCGGCAGCGACGAGAACCAGGTGGTTATCCCTTCTCTGAATGGGAACACCTCCTCGGCAAACGTCTGGTGCGGAGTGTTGGTCCAGGGAGGTGTAAGCAATTCCTCCGGAAACAGGGTGTTTGTGCAGTCCATAAGCGGGAACACAGCCACCTCCAACGGAATGTCGGGGCTCATGGTCGGCGGCGCCTTCGGAGATGCAGGAAATCCTTCGAACTCCAATGCAGTAATGGTGGAGAGGATAGAGAATAATACCTTAACCGAGAATAACTGGATGGCGCCCGGAGATTATGCGTCCGGTCTCGGAGTTATCGGAGCAAACGGTCACGGGGCGAATAATACAGTTATCGTCAGTTCGGTAAGCGGCAACACCATCACGGATAATCTGACCACCGGCCTGTTTATAGGTGGGGCATGGGGAGGCTTTTATCCGGGTCTGGAGCAAGTGTTTTCTCTTGACGGCGATGCGGACAATAACCTGGCCTGGGTGCGCAGGGCAGCCGGAAACAGCATATCACGCAACGTTT
>CAYVLI010000124.1:0-3189 GCA_964452105.1 uncultured Nitrospinota bacterium | reverse complement strand
AATAACCTGGCCTGGGTGCGCAGGGCAGCCGGAAACAGCATATCACGCAACGTTTATGGATTGCACATTCTGGGGATATACGACAATAGCGGCGCCTCCTCCGATTACAACCTGGCCATAGCCGTAGTCGAAGATAATATCATCAGCGATAATACCGGCTATGGAGTGTGGCTCGATGATGATTATTCGCCTCAACCCTCACCGCACATCGGAAATTTTGTATATGCAGATCTCGGCGGAGGCCAGGGGTTGATAGCCGGTGAGCCGGGCAGCAACGGGGGAAATCTGATCATCGGAAACGGGGATGGAATCAACCCGGCGGATATCGTGAACAACATACCCGCCGATGTAATTCCCATTGTGCTTGCATTGGACAATACTTTCGATCACCAGTCTTACCCGGACATAGATGGTCTGGATATCTATGACGACGATGAGGACCCCCTTTACGGGCAGGTGCTCTTCGGCGGGCCCCTTCAGTAGATATCAGGATATTATCCTGGATACCGGGTTTATCTCCTTTGGTGCAACCTTCAGGACGAACGGCTGAGCCTGCTTTCCATGGGCCTGAAGTAGAAAAAGAATATGGCAGCGGAGGCCACCAGCAGAACCGAAGCCCACGAATAGGGTGTCAGCCAGTCGCCCCGGGCCATCATTCCTCCGGCCATCCATGAAGAGATGCCGATGGGTATCTCTGCCATTGCGTGTACTATCCCCGTAGTTGTTCCCCGTTCCTGCTCTTCCACTATTTCCATTCTAAACAGCGCTCGCACCGGAAATCCCAGGCTCATGCTCGCCCGGCGCATCAGATAGAACAGAGCGACGGGCGCAAGCATGGGAACCAGCGCCATACTCATGAGGAAAGGGACCGAGAGCAGTCTGGCCACGGTGATGGTGTTTACCTTGCCCAGCCTCGATTCCACGGCAGGCGCCAGGGAGGTGCCCAGCGCCCCGGCAAGAGAGCCTGCGGCGAAGATCATCCCGATCATTGATGGTGAGGCTCCCAGGTGTTTGGCGAAGAAGATGTTGTAGAAAGGGAAGGTCAACCCTATGGCCAGTCCGGTGAGACCGGTGCTCGCCGCCATCACCCCCAGTATGCGCCAGCTCTTGATTCCCTTCCACCAGGCCGATAATTTCCGCTTCCGCCACTCCTCTTTAATCAGGTATATGGGGATGATGGAAACGAACAGGATGGGTATCGCCATTGCCAGGGCGAACCTGAATGAGCCCGGCTCGCGCGACCCAAGCCCCAGTAGCATGCCGCCAAATCCGGGAAGTGAGCCCCCCAGCAGATGGCCTGCGGTCGAGAACGCCATCATGAAAAAGGTGTAGAAGCTGAAAAGATATATGCGTTCTTTCGTCCTGCTGTGTTCCATCAGCATGGGGCTGCTGGTGGCTATCTGAAAGCTTTCTGCAACGCCGCCGGTGGCATTCAATAATAAGAGATACTGGGGAACGCCGGTACTGAGTTTAAATATGTTCAGGAGAACGGCGATAACGGTTGCTATGAGGAAGGTTTTGCGGCGGCCGTACAGGTCTGAAAGTATGCCTGCGGGGAGGACGAAAGCGCCGTGAAACCACCACTTCATCGATACCATCTTGGCTATGAAAGTTGCGTCGAATCCCAGGGAAAGCAGATAGAGGTTGAATATGACCGTCCATATGGCCGTTGCCAGCCCGTACAGGGCCACGCGGGTCAGCATGAGCCTGGCTTCCCTGCTCAGACCGGAATAGTTGCTGTGCAAATCTCTTACGGCATCTACCAAAAGATTGGCCATTTTTCAGCGGACAGCCTCGAATTTCATGGAGAGTTCTTCAAAAGTTTTCTCACTCGGTTCGGTGAATAGCGGGGTTCGCTTCGAACCCTCTAATATGGACGGCGGTTGCTCAAAGCAAGACGGCCCCACTAATTAAAGGGGCCGCCTCGCTTCGAATATAAGCTTTAAAAGGATCTTCGCGAAAATGCTTCAAAACGGTGATAATCTTCCGATATTTGAGTGGATGTGCCTGGTGTATGGGTCGGCTATTCCTGTTCCTTGCCCCCGCCTGCGAAGCTCTTCATCTTTTCTGCGAGGTCGCGCAGATGCTTGTCCACCATAAAGTTTACGGTGTTCTCTTCATAGGCTCCTTCCGGGGTTTTCTCACCCGCCTTGACGCCCGTCAGAATCTGTATGCCCTCGTCTATGGTTTTCACGGGGTAGATATGAAATTCCTTGTTTTTGACGGCTTCCACTACGTCTTTTCTCAGCATCAGGTCTTCTATGTTTAGATGGGGTATCATCACCCCCTGTTTGCCCGTCAATCCTTCGACCTTGCACACATCATAGAAGCCCTCTATTTTCTGGTTGACTCCTCCTATGGGCTGTATCTCTCCCTTCTGGTTGACGGAACCGGTAATGGCCGTGTCCTGTCTCAGAGGGAGCTCTGATATCGCCGAGAGCAAGGCGTAAAGCTCCGTGGAGGAAGCGCTGTCCCCGTCCACGCCGCTGTAGGACTGTTCGAAGCAAATGCTGGCGCTGATAGTCAGGGGTTGCTCCTGTGCATATTTCCCGCGCAGGTAGCCGCTGAGGATGAGCATCCCTTTGTTGTGGGTCTTGCCGCTGAGGTCTGCTTCCCGTTCAATGTTGATTATCCCGGCGCGCCCCATGGAGACCTCTGCGGTTATTCTGGAGGGCTTGCCGAAGCTGAAATCTTTCATGTCGTAAACCGCCAGACCGTTCACCTGCCCGACCTTGCTCCCCTCAGTATCTATCATTATTGTTCCCTGCCGGATGAGCTCTTGCAGTTTATCCCTGACCATGCCCACCCTCGCTATCTTCTCTTCGATGGCTTTGTTCACGTGTTCGTCGGTGGTCAGCTTGCTGCCCCCCTGTTTCGCCCAGTAATCGGCTTCGTGGATAAGGTCCATCAATGCATTGAACCTGGTGGAGAGTTTGTTCTGCCTGCCAGCCAGACGTACGCCGTACTCTATTACTGCGGCTACTCCATTCTTGTCGAAAGGTAAGAGCTTCTCTTCCTGACAGATCTTCTTCACGAATGTGCCGTACTGACAAACAGAGTCTTCGTTCAGTTCCATAACCGAATCGAAATCGGCCTTGACCTTGAATATTTTGCTTAAGTCTTCATCATACTCCTGCAACAGGTGGTATATGTAGTCATTGCCTACCAGCACTACCTTAACGTTTACGC
>CAYVLI010000123.1:0-7234 GCA_964452105.1 uncultured Nitrospinota bacterium | reverse complement strand
CCACCCTGGTCATTATCCCGAAGCGGTCGTCCAGTTCCTGCGCCACCCGGGCCGGGTCCATCCCCTTCACCGTGAATGAAACCACCGGCATTCTTTCTTCGGCCCCGGACGGCCCGTAGAGCTTCACGCGTTTCATGGTCCGTAATCCTTCCAGCAGCCGGGAGGTCAATTCCACTTCATGTTTCCTGATGTTTTCCAGGCCGGTTTCCAGGATGTAATCGATCCCCGCCCCGAGGCCCACTATGCCCGGCGTGTTAAGCGTCCCGCTCTCGTATCGGTCAGGCAGGAAAGGCGGCTGCGCCAGCGTCTCCGAACCGCTTCCCGTGCCTCCCTCAATAAGGGGTTCAAGCTCTATCCCCTCCCTGACATACAGCAGCCCCGTTCCCTGGGGCCCCAGGAGGCCCTTATGGCCCGGGCAGGCCAGCAGATCTATCCGGTCGGCCTCTACGTCTATGGGAAGCGACCCGGCGGTCTGTGCGGCGTCCACCAGCAGAGGCACGCCCCTGTCCCTGGCGAGCTTCCCCAATTCCGATACGGGATTGATGGTCCCCACCACGTTGGATGCGTGTATGACCGCTATCAGCCTGGTATCGGGCTTCAGCGCTCTGGACACGGCGGAAGGGTTCAATTTCCCCTCCCTGCTGCAGGATACCACCTTAATCTCTACCCCGCTTCCTTTAAGACCGGTCAGCGGCCTCATTACGGAGTTGTGCTCCATGGCGGTGGCGACCGCGTGGCCCCCTTTTGAGAGCAGCCCTTTAACGGCCATGTTAAGGGCCATCGTCGCATTGAGGGTGAAGATTATCCTCGAGGAGTCCCGCACGTTAAACAGGAAGGCGGCCTTCTCCCTGGTCTCCAGGACCGCTCTGGCGGCATCCAGAGATTTCCTGTGTCCCGCTCTCCCAGGGTTGCCGCCCAGGTTCTGAAGAGCGTCCGACGTCGCTTTATATACCCCTTCCGGTTTGGGGAACGAGCTGGATGCGTTGTCCAGATAGACCTGCACTTGCGTCGTCATCGGTCGCATGTTCAAGAGGTGATCCCCATGGTGCTCTCTTTACTGAAGGCCTTGAAAGATAGGCCGCTGACCCACCAATAAATCAGACCCGCAATAATCAGGGGCACGAAGAAGGAGGCGTGCATTGCTATGGCCAGGCTCTGGGCTTTGGCCTCTTCGATTCCCAGCCATACCAGGCCCGTGCGAGCGGCCAGGTGGTATGTGCCAATGTAGCCTGGGGTCGGCACCAGCACGCCCAGGGCTTGAGTGATTATCAGGAAGAAGTAGCCGTAAAAGGGCAATTTGATGCCGAAAGCTCCGATGAGCAGATAATTGACCAGAGCCGCAAGAGACCATAGCGGGACAGAGAGTATTATAACCCAGGCCAGGCTCCTGCTCTTCTTCAGGGAGTTTAGACCGTCCAAAAATGCATTTACCATCTCTTCAAAGCGCTCGCTTGCGCCCTGTGGAAGAATTTTCATGAGCGGGGAAAAGAATTTCAGGCCCCATTCCCTCCTCCTTTGAAGCATCAACAGCAGTACGAGGATGCCAGCCAAAATCGCCGCCACTACTATCCCGTAGTATTTCATGTGCGGCAGTATGTCTCCTATCTCCGGGGCATGACCTGAAATGTAAACGATGATTACAACCAACAATATGGCTATTATACAGAAACAATCCACCAGACGTTCCACCACGATGGTGGCCAGAGAGCTCAACTTGCTCAGCCCTTCCTTCTCTCCCACCAGGTGTGCTCTCAGAAATTCGCCCAGGCGGCCGGGCAGGATCATGTTGACCATGAAGCCTGCCAGCGTCGCGTAGAAGAGGCTTCCCACCCTGACGTTACCGACGGGCCGCATAAGGTACTTCCACCGCACGGCCCTGACCCATATGGAGGCGAAGTTGAAGAATATCACGGGTATGATTGCCAGCAGGTTGGCTCCCCTGAAAGCAGCTATCAATTCCGAAGCGTCAATCTTGGTGGCCAGGTAATATATGGAAACGGCGCTTATAACGACACCGATGACCAGATTTAATTTCATTTTTCCCATTCTATTTCACGAGCCTATCTTAAATTTAAATGGTAGTTAATATTTATATCACCACCCGTTACCCTGTGCAAAGCTAAACTGTATCGAAAGGGCGAGACACCATTCCCATTAGCGATGAGTTTTTCAATGAAGGTTAATCCTGAAGAAGTCCCTTCACGGACTGCCGAGGATTGTGTAAAGCTCAGGCTTCCCTGATAAGATGTCATGCTGAGCGAAGCGAAGCATCTCGTAAAAGATAAAGATAACAGAATGATAAGAGAGATTCTTCGCTGCGTTCAGAATAACAGCAGCCATGCTTTGAAAGGCTTCGACAAGGCCGTACAGGGTTCTTTCAGGAGGCGCCGAAGATAGAACAGGCAAAAGGGAGTAGCTCACCTCGCTACCGCTTTAAAAGATTTCTTGTATTCGTGCGGATATTCTCTTCATGAGAATAGATGGAAGGATATTCTCTCTACTTTAATCAATTATGTTAGTAACATGATGAATAAAAAGCCTTGACAGTGAAGAAAAGGGATGGTAGCTTCGATTGCGGTATTTAAAACATTCATAATGAGCTGGATTTCTTTTTTAAGGGAGCAACGAAGCGATAGTTTTGTTATATCCGGGCTGCCAATTATAGACTTGTGGAGAAGAGGATGAAGGCGACAAAACTTTTACACGCCCATAAAAGAAAAGGTGTGAGAAAAGGGATGCTATCGAGAAAAATAAAATGCCGTGTTTTTATCTTCGTTATCGCTGCCCTGTTCCTGTGGGAATTCTCATCCTCTTCCCTCGCGAAGGAAGCCGGCCCTAAACTCCCGGTGAAATCCTCCCTCCAGAGCGAGAGCACGCTCAAGCTGAGCATAAAAGATAGCGTCAGGATAGCTCTCCTCAACAACCTGGACATAGCAGTCGAGAGATTCAATCCTCAGATAGCCCAGACCTTCGTGGCAAAAGCTAAATCTGAGTTTCACCCCGTGGTTTTTACAGGCGTCGATGGAGAACGCACAGTCAGTCCTTCTTCAACCAGCACGTTCACGAACGTAGTCGCCAGCAGCAACCTCAACTTTAACGCGGGCCTGAAATCCAAGGTTATAACCGGGGGGACCGTCGAAGTCAGGTACGACTCAAACAGGAATCGCACCAACTCCCGCGTAGCTACTCTGACCCCTTCCTTTACTACCAACCTTTCACTCACCGTAACCCAGCCGCTGCTCAGGGGTTATGGCATAACCATAAACAGGAGCAACATAGATATATCTAAGAACCAGAGAAGGATTTCCGAAATCGAGTTCGCTTCCAGGGTCAACGACATAGTCGCCCAGACGGAGGTGGCGTACTGGGAACTGGTATCCGCAGAAGAAATCTTTAAGGTGAGGCAGAGGTCGCAGGAGCTTGCTGAGGAACTGCTTCGAAAAAACCAGATACAGGTTGAGGTGGGGGTAATGGCCCCGGTAGAGATACTTCAAGCCGAAGCAGTGGTCGCTGAACGGCGAGAAGCCATTATCAACGCCCGTGTGGCCATCAAGGATGCCGAAGACAAGCTCAGAAGGATCATGAACCCCAAAGAACATAAAGATATGTGGGCGCTTACCGTAGTGCCCACAGATGAGCCGCCCTTCGAGGAACAGCAGTTTGATCTGGAAGATATACTCAAAAAGTCCTTTGTTAAGAGATACGACTATAGAGAGGCCAAATTAGATTTGAAGAATCGCGGGATAAGGGTCAAGGTCTCCAAAAACGGCATGCTCCCCAGGCTGGACATGGTGAGCAGCGTCGGCCTCAACGGCCTTAGCGGCCGCACGACATCGCTGGGACTGAGCACCCTGGGAGGGCCGAGCCCTTTAGACGGCAACTATACGGACAGCCTCCACGAGCTTTTCAGCGGGGATTTCTATTCCTGGATGATCGGGGTATCCGTCGAGTTTCCCATCGGGAACGTAGAACGAAGGAGCGAATATACCAGGAGAAAGCTGGAGGAGCGGCAGGCTATAATCAAGCTTCATAACCTCGAGCTGGTAATCCAGGAAGAAGTCAGGAAAGCGGCCAGGCGGCTCAATGGAGACCTGGAGAGGGTAAAAGCCACCAGGGTAGCCGAAGAGCTGGCCAGAGAAAGGCTGGAATCTGAGGAGAAAAAGCTGGAAGTAGGCATATCCACAAACTTCGAAGTTCTCGAACTTCAAGAAGACCTGGCCATAGCCGAAAACAACGCCGTAAGAGCTATAATAGATTATAATGAGTCAATGGTGGAACTGCAGAGGGTTACAGCTACCCTCCTCGATAACAGAAAAATAAGAATAGATTAATTTGTGAAATAGTTGGGATATGGGCCGAATACTGGCATTGGACCTCGGCTCCAAAAACATAGGCGTCGCCATCAGCGACGAGCGGAAAATAATATCTCAAACGCTCACCACCCTTAAACGCACCTCACGCGCTCAAGTTTTAGCCCGCCTCAAGGAACTGGTGAAGGAGCATTCCGTTCAGGAATTGGTTGTAGGTCTGCCCATTAATATGGACGGCTCGATAGGAACCCAGGGAGAAAAAGCAATCGGGGAGGCGGAGCGGCTCAAAATAGGACTGGGATTGCCCGTACACCTGTGGGACGAGCGGCTCTCCACCGTAGAGGCTGAAAAAACTCTCATCCAGGCAAATCTGAGCAGGCGTAAGAGGAGAAAAATAACCCATAAACTGGCCGCACAGATCATCCTGCAGGGGTACCTCGACGGCTGCAGGCAGGAGGGAGAAGGAAGGCATACCCCATGACTCCGCCACGACCGCGCACCCTGGCCATAATGCTGCCCGTCCTCATAGCCGTCGTATTTCTTACCGGCGCCATCTACCTGATGCATCTGTTCTCTTCTCCAATGGACCCCTCCGGTAGGGAGAAAATAGTTCTCATCCGTAAAGGGCTGGGAGTAAAGGATATCGGAAGGCTTCTGGAGAAAGAAGGCATCATCAAAGGACATCGTGCTTTCAACCTTTTGGTGATGCTGCATCAGGATACCCGGTCTCTCAGAGCAGGGGAATACAGACTCAGCCCGGCCATGAGCATGAATGAAGTCCTCGATACCCTGAAGGAAGGAAGGATCCATTATCGAAAAGTAACCATCCCCGAAGGGTACACCCTGAAAGAGATAGCGGCGGCGCTGGAAAGAGAAGGATTAAGCGCGGCCGGGAGCTTCCTTGCGCAGGCGACCGATCCGGTTCTTGTTGCCCGGTTGGGTCTCGACGCTCCATCCATGGAAGGTTATCTCTTCCCCGAGACATATTACTTCACCTACGGCGTCACCGGACGGGAGATAATAGAGACCATGCTCTCGGCGCTGAAGAAGAAATATCCCCCGGACTTTCAGCGCAGGGCGCAGGAACTGGGCATGAGTATGCACCAGGTGCTCACTCTGGCGTCCATCATCGAGGAGGAAGCTGCAGTGGAACCAGAGCGCCCCATCATCTCCGGGGTATTTCATAACCGGCTAAAGAGGGGTATGCCCCTCCAGGCAGACCCGACGGTTCGTTACGCCCTCGGAGGCTACAGGGGAGCGCTAACCGAGAAGATGATGAAAACCCCCTCTCCATACAACACCTATCTTCATCCAGGGCTCCCGCCGGGGCCCATATCCAGCCCCGGCATCTCCTCCATCAAGGCCGCGCTCTATCCAGAAAAGACTCCATATATCTACTTCGTGGCCGGGAAAGACGGGACCCACAAGTTTTCATCCACCCTGAGGGAACACAACAGGGCCGTACGTGCCCTCAAAAGAAGATGAGCCGGTATCGCTGATAACGCTATAACTATCCATAATAGTTGGCTATTCTCTTGTTTTAACTATTATGTGAATGTTATAATTACAACAGAAAAATGAACGATCAGTATTAAGAAGCCTCTGTCATGAGGAATCGGTTTTGCTGGTAAAGGTCAGAACAAAACTTAGAAATACGTTCATTGCGGGTCTGCTGGTTCTGATACCCACCGCCATCACCATCTATGCCTTCTATTTCGTCTTCTCCAAGCTGAACAACCTGCTCACCCTGCCCCGGCTCACCAAAATCGTAAGCCTCTTCGGCGTGGACCTCCCTGCCTCTTTCGATATACCCTTCCTGAGCGTCATCGCCACGATAATACTCATCTTTCTGGTGGGCCTGCTCACAACCAGCTACGTCGGGAAGAAGATCATCCAATCCCTTGAGAAGGCTCTGGATAGGGTTCCCCTTTTCAGGACCATCTATCAAGCCACAAAAAACATAATGGAGGCCATAGCAAACCCGGACAAGAATGCCTTCAGGCAGGTGGTCCTGCTCGAATACCCCAGGAAAGGAATTTACGCTGTGGGTTTCATCACCAGTGATACCCCCAGGGGCATAGATGAGCTGGACGAAAAAGATCATCTGGTAAACGTCTTCGTTCCAACCGCTCCTAATCCCACCTCGGGTTTCCTGGTGATATTGCCCAAGAAGGAATTGGTAGCGCTCGACCTGAGCATTGAGGAAGGATTCCGGCTCATCATCTCCGCCGGAACCATCTCCCCCAAGAATATTAACATTATGCCTAAGAGATTGAATGATACGGAAGAACACCGACCGGCGGCGGAGAAAATCGAATAGGCCTTCTATCAGCCGCTGCGAGGGTTAACCTCATGCTCGCCCACTCAGCTTCCCAATTTAGTTTTGCTCCCCTTTTCCCCTGTATGATATATTTAAATTAAGGCTGTTTCTCGGAACGCGCACCCTTTTGCAGCAGGCTCAGGATTTATGGCGCCCCAGGCTAAGAGAAAGTACAGGATCATGGATGTCACCGCCGATATAGGTATAATCGTCGAGGCGCCCAGCATCGAAGCGCTGTACCAAAACGCCGCCTACGCTCTTTTTGACGTCATGTGCGATGGAGTAGATATTAATGCAGAGGTGGTAGTGGAGGTAAGCGCCACAGGAGACGATGCGCCTTCCACGATGGTCAACTGGCTCAACGAGCTGCTCTATATATTCGAAACGAGTTTCCTGCTCCTGTCTGATTTCAGAATCCGGAGCGCCGATACCATGCAGGTGAAGGCCTCTGCCCGCGGTGAAAAATTCGACCCCTCGAGGCACAGAGTAACCAGGCACATAAAGGCGGTGACTTATCACCGCCTCATAGTGGCCCAAACGAACAAGGGGTGGAGGGCGGAAGTCCTCTTCGATATATAGGGGGCGCACAGTAAATCCTCTGAAG
>CAYVLI010000122.1:0-7293 GCA_964452105.1 uncultured Nitrospinota bacterium | reverse complement strand
GCGCTCAGATAGTGCACTGCGGCCGGCAGACCAACCCCGACTTCATCGGAGGAGAGACGCCCATCGGCCCGTCGGAGGTTACCTTCGCCCCCACAGGCGTGACACCGCGCGAGATGATGCTGGAGGACATCCAACGGGTGATAGAATGCTTCGCCCAAGCGGCGCGAAGAGCAAAGGAAGCCGGCTTCGACGCCGTCCAGCTACACTCGGCGCACGGCTACCTGCTCAGCGCCTTCAACTCCGGCTTCACCAACCGCAGGACAGATGACTATGGAGGAACCCCGGAGAAGAGGATGCGCATGGTCATGGAGGTTTACCGGAAGGCGAGGGAGACGGTCGGCCCTGACTACCCGGTTATGATCAAGCTCAACTCTGCGGATTACATAGATGAAGGCGTAACCATAGACGAATCGAAAAACATAGCGCTGCGCCTGGCTGAAGAGGGAATAGACGCCATAGAGATGAGCGGCGGGATAGTCGAGGGCAGCAGACGCTCAGCCTGGACGAAGATTAACAGGGGAGAGGACGAGGGATACTACCTCCCATTCGCCGAAGAGGTCAAAAAGCTGGTCGGCGATAAGGCCCACGTGATAGCGGTTGGAGGTTTCAAGAGCCCGAACGTCGTGGAACGAGCGCTCGAAGGCGGCAGCGCGGATCTGGTGGCCTTGAGCCGCCCGCTCATCAGGGAGCCGGACCTGATGAAGAAGTGGAAAGAAGGCGACATGAAACGCGCGGACTGCATCTCCTGCAACATGTGCCTCACCGAGGTTCAGTCGGGCGGCAGCACCCGATGCCATCCGTTGGAAAAGGAACGCGCCAAACAGCAGGGTAATCCATAATTACAACAATTACAACCTGGCGCCCTGCCTTATTCGAAATATCCGAAAAGATGCGATAGCTTTATAAAGATTCGCCCATGTGCCGGACCAATCAACGAGATCGGTTCGGGCACGTGTCCGCAGATAAAGCTAACCCGCCTGAACCTGCTCATAGGAGGGGTGTGAAATCACCTCCGCTTCATTCCTGCCTTAGCCTCCTTGATTCTCATACCTTGATGGAGCCATTCATTGCCCACGGGCTTGCTATTCCCCCGCTAACCAGAAATAAGCGGGTCTGGCATAATTAGTTTCTATAAGATATACCAAAAACATATTATATTATAATTTAGCATACTTAATTAACCTTGTTATATATATCCTGAGTATCATACCAAACCGATGCTATTTTCTGAGTGTCAGATAGATATACTAAACAAGGTAAACATCATCATATATGTATAATTTTACCAACCTTCCTTAATATTAAATTAAGTAAATCGACATTTAATAGTAATAAAATAATTTATTAAAACATTTTTTGTTGACACTGCTTAGAAACATTGTTTATAATCGCCCATATTCCGATGTCTTCACAGATGTAACATTCTCAGCCGTAACGCAAAGGAACCGATATGTTCCCGGAGCGATGACATACGTTAATAAGGAAAAGGCTCTCCAACCTGAATTTCAAAGCAAAATAAGAAGGGGGGTGGGAACACATAAACCTTTATTAAGGGGAGGGAAGGCATTTGAAGCTCTTTTTGCGGAGGAGGAGGCTTTAGATTATGAACTCAGTCATGGCTATAGTAATTGCCGTAGTCGTAGCAATCCTCGGCTACAGACTTTACGCTAAGAGAGTTGACAGGAATATCATTCAATCAGATCCAAACAAACCCACTCCCGCCAGGATGTATATGGACGGGGTGGACTTTTATCCCACCAGCAAGAATATCCTTTTCGGTTATCACAGCAAGTCCATAATGGCCGTGGGCCCCGTCGTTGGCGCCATACTTGCGGTGCAATGGGGCTGGTTGCCTGTCCTGCTATACTTTCTGTTTGGAGTATGCTTCTTCGGGTGGGTCCAGGATTATGCAAGCACCATGATCGCAGTAAGAAATGAGGGGCAGACCTTCGCAGGTTTGGGCTTCCGTCTGATTTCTCCCCGCTCCCGTACGCTTCTATTCGCCTTCATCTACTTCTATCTGTGGCTGGGGTTCGGCGCTTTCGCTCAGATCATTGCAAGGATGATGTCCAATCCAAGGGTACCCCTTGCGATAGGCATACTCACGCTCATGGGTATTCTGGTGGGACAGATGATAACTCGATGGCGTGTGGATATCATCAAGACCACGGTATTATCCATTGTGGTCATCTTCGTAGGGATATGGCTGAGCACTCGCGTCCCGGTGCAGAACATGTTCTTATCGGTTAGTGGAACGGCGGGAGGGAAGGCGTCTCCAATAATGTTCGGGGACGTGACCCAGTCCCTCTTTATCTGGACCATCGTGGTGCTGGTCTTCTGCTACTTCGGGGCGACTCTGCCCATCTGGCGATGGGCGCAACCCATAAACTTCATCGCCTTCTGGATCATTTTCATAGGGATGATCGGGACTATAATCGGAATATTCATCTGGCATCCCAGCTTTGCCCAGTTCCCTGCTTATACGGGTTTTAAGACCGGATTGGGCGCTCTCTGGCCGGTCATGTTCGTGACCATCGCCTGCGGGGCCATATCAGGCTGGCATTCCCTGGTGGGGAGCACCGGAACTTCAAGGCAGATCGAGCGTGAGACAGACGTGCTTCCCGTGGCTGGAGGCTCCATGTTCCTGGAGATGATCATGGGCGTTCTCTCGTTGATCATAGCCGTGGCCGCGGTGGGTGGTTTCGGAGGGTATAAGGCGCTGCTGGCCAAAGGGCCCGGAGCGGTGTTCGCCCACGGCATGGGCGCATTCTTGAGCAAGCTGGGCTTCATCAGCCCTGAATTCGGAGTGGCCTTCGGGGGAGTCTTCTTCGTCATCCTGGCCATCACGGTCATGCAGCTCGGCCTGCGTTTCATGCGTGTGGCCTGGGGCGAGTTCGTCGGCGATCGCATCCCGGTAATGAGGAACCCGCATATCGCCACTCTGGTGTCGGTTGTTCTGCTGCTGGTGATGGCCTGGACGAGCCCTCTTGCGAGGTTGTGGGTCCTGGCGGGAGCCGCCAACCAGTTGATGGCCGGTCTGGCGCTTATCCTCATCTGCACCTGGCTTATCTCCGCCAACAAGAAGGCCACCTTCGCCTTCATCCCCATGGTGTTCATGGTGATAACCACTATCTCGGCTATCGTTTACACCTCCTACAGGCTTCTTTACGCAGTCGCCACCACCGCTGATATGGCTCCAGGCAAGATGATCGGGAACATAGTGGCAGGGATAATCGGCGCCGTGCTCATCATTTTGGCGCTTTTCCTGGTGGCCGACGCTACCAAGGCCATCGGAGGCTACAGGGAAAGAGCAAGGGAAGCGCCCACTCCCGGCCTGGCCGGCGGCGCTGGATCCTGATAGAACAGCGTGTTTTGCAAAAGATGGGGGTGCGAAAACGCACCCCCGTCATCTTCCGAATTTCCTCTGTCCCGGGAGATAAAAAGATGGAGAAGGTATTTATAGATGTGCTGGCCTATGTGCCTTTGACTTTTTCCTACTGAACTCACTGTGAATTCATGTACGGCCAGGCTGGCCTGGGGAAAAAGTATCATAACGATAATATCAATGATTACCCTGACGACATAAAAGAAGAGTATGCACAACTGTGCGATTGGATCAGGGAATTGGGGAGCTTATATAAAGATAAAATCATGATTCGCGTAATAGACACCAACTCCATTGGAGGAGTGATTAAATCCTTGCGTCACCGAACCAGGAAGTATCCGACGTTCATCATAAATAATGGGGTCAAATATACCGGATGGGACAAAGGGGAGCTGGACTACCTCCTGAAAACACAGATGATAGATGAATAATACTCAAACATCGAGCTGAAAAAGAGCGACAGCGTCCAGTTGAAGTACAAGGCGCATGGTTTTGGATCGACAGGGAGAAGGATCGAAAGGGGAAAACATATGGAAGAAGCACTCTCAAAAATAGAAAAAGAGGGAAGGTGGGCTAACTTAAAAAAAACCGTCAGGGAGTTCCTTTACGGAATGGCCGCTCATGACACCACCAGGCTGGCCATGAAATCCCGGTCCAGCATGGAACACCTTTTCATCCTCATAACCATGGGGGACCTGCTGGGAGTACCCATTCTGCCGCCTTACTATTCCCTGCGCATCCTTCCTCATGTGGTGCCCCAGATATCCACCTGGAAGAGGAGAATGCTCAGGGAGAAGGACCTCACCGACACACTGGCTTGAGATTATAACTTCCATTGACCTACAACAAAATTTCTAACCTTTATTGGAGCGAATAAATGTCTTTAGCCAGAATGATTGAAGATTACCCGGATCGGCGCTACATAATGTTCGGCGGGAAAGGAGGATTGGGAAAGACCACCTTCTCTGCAGCCACGGCATACTACCTGGCTAAACAAGGGTACAGGGTGCTGGTCTTTTCCGTGGATCCGCAAGCCTCTCTCACGGATATCTTTCAAAGAGATATTTTCGGGAAAGGGGCGATAGAGATAATGCCCAACCTCTACGCCCAGGAGATAGACGCAGACATACGTATAAAAGAGTATCAGGAAGAGATACGACAGAAGATCAGAGACATGTATCACATGCAGGAGATACCCGAAGAGGTAGAGAGCTACATCCAGGCCAGCGCCGCAGAACCGGCAATGGAGGAGAGCGCCATCTTCGACGAGGTGGTGGATATAGTGGTCGAGCAGAACTATGATTATTACATCTACGACCTGGTCCCCCTGGGACATGCCCTCTACTACCTGAGCATGGCCTCCGTCTATGACGCCTGGATCGATAAAATAACGGAGCTCAGGGAACAGATGCGCGAGTTCGATAAGATTTCAGGCGTCATGGCACGTAAGAAGGAGATGGAGGAGGACCTCATACTGAACGAGCTTCACTACATCAAGGACAGGATAAACAAGTCCTCCGGCATCCTCACCGATAAGAAGCGCACGGCCTTCTTCTTCGTGCTGGTGGCCGAAGAGATGATCATTCTGGACACGCAAAAAGCTGCTGACCTCTTCGCCAAATTCAACGTTCCCCTGGCCGGGTATGTGGTGAACCGAGTTGTCCCCATCGAGCTGCTGAACTCGAACATACCTGGATATCTGAGAAACCGCATCGACATGCAGGAAGGATACCTGCATCGCATAAAAGATGTTTTCGGGGACGGCGTTCTGGCAAGTGTCCCCGAAATGGAGCGAGACGTTACCGGGCTACCCATGATAGAGAAAATGGCCAAGGCCATGTTCGGAGAATGGGAGTAAAGCTATGAGTAAAATCGAAATCGGCATGCAACATTTTATGCAGGAACATCCCGGGTTGAAGTATGTATTTTTCGGCGGCAAGGGTGGAGTGGGCAAGACGGTCATGGCCGGAGCAGCGGCTACGTGGTTCGCAAACCAGGGAAAGAAGACGCTCCTCGCTTCTACCAACCCGGTGCATAGTTTGAGCAGCCTCCTCTCTCAAGATGTCTTCGGCAAGCCCACCCCGGTAGAGGGCGTGGAAAACTGCCTGGCTTACGAAATTGACACCCGGGATACCATCGCCAAGATGCAGAACGACATCAGGGACAAGATAAACTGGTTCCTCAAGTTTGCGGACATCACCACCAAGGCGGAGGACTTCATAGAGTCCGCCACCATGAACCCCGCATTCGAAGAGTCTGCCATGTTCGAGAACATGCTGGACATCATGTTCAGGGATGAGTACGAGATGTATGTATTCGACACCGCACCCACTGCCAACGCCAGGCGCCTGCTGGGAATGTCCAAAGTTTACTCTCTATGGGTGACCAAGATGCTAAAGAGCAGGGAAGAGGCCAGTAAGATTCGCAAAGACCTTTCCTACTCAAAGAAAGAAGAAAAAGACGACCTGATGGAATACCTGATGGAGTTCCAGGAGCGTATGGGAAAGGCCAAAAACCTCCTCACGGATTCGGATCTCACCGCCTTCTTCTTCGTTACCCTCCCGGAGAGCTTACCTATAGCAGTAATCATTCGGTTCATAAACTGGTTCAACGAGTTCGGAATTCCCGTGGGCGGAGTGGTAGTAAACGGGCTCATAGAAAAGGAACACGTCGGCGGCGATACCGCCCAGTTCGTGCTCAATCGAGTACAGATGCAAGAAGAACACATGAAGGAGATCTGGGAAAAATTCGACGGCATGGTACGAGGTGTGGTCCCCCTCTACGAGACCGAAGTGAAAGGCATCGACATGCTCCTCAGAACAAGCAACTCCATGTTCGCCCGTTGACGCATTGCCGATAAAACCCTGACACAGGGGTACGGTGCACTGTGCCATAAACTAATGCCATCGTTGCAGGAGAACTCACTACTATGGACGCACGTCCGGCAGAGGGGCCAAACAAAAACAAGGGGCAAAAGACCACCTTCGCGCTGGTCAAAGAGATAATCCTCGGAAAAGACGACCGGCTCCCGGACGATAATTTAACCTTCAAAGAAACCGTTAAAGATCTTCTTTACGGCATCGCCCTGCACGACGTAATGCGCAACATTACGCGGAACAAGTCCGCCCTGGAGCACCTATTCATACTCATAACCCTGGGGGATATGCTGGGAGTCCCCATACTGCCTCCCTACTACTCCCTGCGCATCCTTCCCTTTGCGGTTCCCCATATCAACAACTGGAAACGTCGACTCCTGCGCCCCAAGGACTTCCTGGACGCACTGTTCTGAAAACCAGCCAGATCATTCACCTTATCTGGCTATGAGGATAAAGGGCCGCAGAAGAGAGCATCTCACCCTGCAATTCGCGTAAATGCGCTTTTCATGGTGCGAAAATGCTTCACATGGACGTGCTATTCCCTGTAAAATCCTACCTGCGTTAAATATTTGTTCCATAAAAGCGGAGCGCATTAACTTCATCTTCATGAAATTTCTGATTAATAAGGAATATTTCCTGTTTGAAGTAATATGTTTGACCTATGAAATAACCACCTGTGAAGCAGAGGAAGACCTTGTTCACCGGCAAACCGGACATAGCAATAGTCCACTATAGCGGGCCGCCGACTATAGGCGGCGTGCAGGCCGTAATGGCCGCACATGCCAGGGCCCTCACAGATTCAGGGTACAAAGTAACGGTTGTGGTGGGACGCGGGGGGGATTTTTATCCCGGTGTAGATGTAAAGGTCATTCCTGCTATTGACCCCAGGCATGCCAGCATCAGTGAACATCTGAGGGTCCTCGAACGGGAAGGCTCTGTAGAGGGCTGCGAAGAGGTTATATCCGGCCTTGAAGATAAATTGTATGAAGCCCTTTCCTCATGCTCCATCTGCATGGTGCACAACATCTTCAC
>CAYVLI010000121.1:3322-7300 GCA_964452105.1 uncultured Nitrospinota bacterium | reverse complement strand
TCAGAAAATTCATCACTTTCCTGTCGAAATCCGCAGGTCTCTCCAGGTTCACTATATGGCCTGTTTCGGGAAATACCGCCAGCCTCGATCGAGGTATGTGCTTATCCATAAAGTGTGCGGGTTCCAGGCAGGGCAGGTCTTCATCCCCTACCAGTATGAGTGCGGGCGCTTTCAGCTTCTTCAGTCGATCCTCCAGAGTCATGATGGAGGGCCGTTTCATCTGTATGCCCCGGATGGTGTTGGCCAAACCCGTGGCATTATTATCCAGCAGCCATTTTCTGGCCGTTTCCATGAGGTCCGGCCTGAGACTGACAAATTTTGCGAAGGGCGGTGCGGCCGACAGCGCCGCAGCAAAGCCTTCCAGGTCTCCTCTGTCGAGAATGTCTGTGAGCGACTTGAAGTTATCCAGGAAACCGTCCTCTTTACTCGAGCCGGAACCGGTACACACCGCTATCAGGGCGGCAACCCGCCGGGGATGGTTAAACGCCAGATGAAGCGCCACGTTTCCGCCCATGGAGAGTCCGCAGACGCAGGCTTTCTCGATCCCCAGCTCATCCAGCAGCCCCAGGGCTTCCCGTACCAGAATCTCCTGCGAATAGGCGGTCGGCTCGGCAGGGCTTTCGGATTTACCGTGGCCGCGGCAGTCGTAGCGCACTACACGATATTGGCCCAGCAGGGCGGGCATCTGTTCGTCCCAGCTTTTCAGGCTGGAGGAAAAGCCGTGGATGAGCAATATCGGGTCCCCGCTACCTTCGTCTTCATAATTGATGTTTACTCCCTCGATTTTTACAACGGGCATTTTCTTGTCTCCCCCTTCGGCTTCTCGCCTGCAATGTTTTAAATATCACCCGACTCCACCTCTCTTAAAAAAACCATTACTTCCCGGTTGAAATCCGAAGGCCTTTCAAGGTTCAGTATATGACCGGTCTGCGGAAATACCACCAGCTTCGATCGAGGAATATGCTTGTGCATGAAGTAGGCCGGCTCCGTACAGGGGATGTCCTCATCGCCGACGAGTATCAGCGAAGGCACGTTCAGGTTTTTCAGCTTTTCTTCGAGAGACATAATGGAAGGCCGCTTCATCTGTACGCCCCGGATGGTGTTGGCCAGGCCTCTGGCGTCGTTCCCGAGCAGCCACTCCCTCTGCTTCTCCAGGATGTCCGGCCTCAACCTGCCGAACACCGAGAAGGAGGGCGCGCTCAAAAGCGTTTCCGTGAACTGGTCCAGTTCTCCTCTGTCCAGCATCTCTGCTATGACCTGGAAGCGTTCCTTGAACCCGTCGTCTTTGCTCGATCCGGAGCCCGTGCAAGCCACTATCGATGCGTCCACCCGGTCAGGGTGGTTTATGGCCATGTGCAGGGCAACGTTGCCTCCCATGGAGTGCCCGCAGACGCAGGCCCTGTCAATCCCCAGTTCGTCCAGCAGACCCAGAGCTTCCCGCACCAGGATTTCCTGCGAATAGGCGGCGGGGTCTGCGGGGCTCTCAGATTTCCCATGGCCCCGGCAGTCGTATCGTACGACCCTGTACCTGCTCGACAAGGCGGGCATCTGTTCGTCCCAGCTTTTCAGGTTGGAGGAAAAGCCGTGAATGAGCATTATTGGACGCCCCTCACCCTCATCCAGGTAGTTGATATCCACACCCTCTATATTGGCAACCGGCATTTACTTCTCCCTCCATATTATGCCTTGATAATCGGGCTCCTTCACCCGGAATGGTCTCCACGTTATATGACGAATGGCTGTTTGCGCCTCTACGTGCACTGATATTTTAACTACCCCGATTCGGCGCACTGAATCATTTTACTAAAAAAGGTGGGCATATCAAGGAAAAGGTATGCGGTCGGTTTAGGGGAGGTTTTACCTGCTTTTGAAGATGTCTCGTAAAATCTGGCCGGGGTCCAGGGCCGGTTTCTTTTCTTCTCTGCTGCGTTCTTCCTGCTGCGGTGCGGCCCTGGGTTGCTGCGAGCTCTTTCCCCCCAATCCGCCCAGAATACCCTTCAGGATATCAGGCGCCTCGGTTTTGGAGCCTCCCTTGAACTGCTTCATCAGCCTTCCGGCGCCATACTCCAGGAACTGCTTCTGAAGAAACTCCTTCTTGATGCTTACCTTCGGCTTTGGCAAGTACCCGCTTACGCTCAAGGGGACTACCATGCGGCCAGACCGGTTCAGTAAGAGTGAGCCTATGCCGCTTCTTCCGACCCGTTTGCTCATTGATTCTCCCACCGTGACCAGAACGTCGTAAGCCAGCGATTTGTCCAATCCCACGTATCCCGTTGCTGAAAGGCCGTACTCATCGAAGTTAAGCTTCACAGAATCGGTGCGGACCTTGCCGTCGGCCAGATTAAAATCCGTATCTATCAGGTCGAAAGGCGTCTGCTTCTTGCTGAAACCGCCCAGCCCAGCCGCGCCGGTGAGGGAGGAAAGCCCTCGCAGCATGGAAAAACCGGTAAAGCTGCCATTCTCGATTTTTATTTTACCCTTTCCGTTAAGGGTTTTGGACAGCGTGTCATAGGTATCTCCCGCTCCCCTAATGTCCAGCGTGGTGGACAGCGTGCCCTTCATTACGTTTCCTATTCCGGCCTGGCTTTGCAGAATGCTGTTCACGTTCAAACCGTTCAGGTCTGCGATTACCCTGAACTGCGGTTGCGCCCCGCTGAAGTCGAGGTTGGCATAGCCCTTGCATCGCCCCTGGAACAGGTTGAAAGCCATGGGGTCCACCTCGATGACGCCCTTGTCTATAGTCAGGTCGGCTTCCAGGTCTGTAAGCTCGAGCTTCTTGTAAACCAGGCGCTTTATGCGCACCCGCCCCTCCGCGTTTACTCCGGCCAGCGCCCTGGCCGGTGTCTCAACTTCGCCCTTCTTCCCCGGCGCTTTACTCCCGCGGCTTTTTCCATTTTTGGCTCTCTCCGGCGGCAAGAAATCTTCCACCATAAAAAGGGGAGACTGCAAGGCGAAGATTACCCTGGGACTGGAAAAATCTTTCACGTCGGCTTCCACCTTCAAGGGGGTTCTCCCAAACGTCAGGCTGGCATCCCGTAACTTAATGCTGCGGCCGGAGAGAGTGACCTTCCCCTTTAGGTCTCTCAGAGTTTTCCTGGCGGCGGGAAACACGATGTTAACTCCCTTAAAGCTCGCTTCGCCGCTTGCTGAAAGCTCCTCTAACTTTTGTGCAGCCCCGCTCAACCGCAGATTCAGGGTAATCTCTCCCCCTGGCCTGTAGGCTTCAGCAGGCGGGACAACTCTGGCGATCTGGCTCAACGGCAGGCCAGCGCTGCTTATCCTTATATCGAGCTTCGGCTGCTTGAAGTCCTTGATTTCTCCAGAGACATTCGCGCCCATCTTGCCCAAACTCAGCTTCAACTTTTTTATGGTAAGGGTTTCCTCTCCGTAAGTGATGTCGAAGTCCGCCCCCATAGGTAATCCTGCCGGCTTATGGAAATATTCGCCATATATGATTTTCAGGGCATCGAGCCTGGCCTTGCCTATGGCCTGAATTTGCTTTGCAACCCCTGAGAGCGTCACGTCCGCCGATAATGCACCCCCTATTTTAAGTGTCTCCGGCAGTCCTGCGGCGATTTCAGGGAAGCCCTCGATTATATCTTCCACCCGGCCTATCTCGATAAGCGCCGTCTTGATTTTAAATTTCAACTTGTCGGGTTCATCCGCCGGACCCTGTACCGTTCCCTCCAGCCTCAGGCTGCCCTTCAGGTTCTTTTCCTTAAGTCCGGGAACGAAATTCTTGAGCGTTTCCAATTTTACGGGAGAGGTCAGGAACTTGAGGTCCACCACGGGGGCCGGTTTCGTTTTGACCGTGCCCGATAGGTCGAACCAGAAGTCGCCCAGGGCGGCGTTCAAGGTATCGATTTGTATCGTTTCTCCTGCCATCGTGAGCTGAAAGTCGGCCTTCATGGGCTGCTGAGGGACTTTTTTAAAATATTTGCCGTAGCTCACGGATGCCCTGTTCAAGTCCATGGTCCC
>CAYVLI010000121.1:0-3222 GCA_964452105.1 uncultured Nitrospinota bacterium | reverse complement strand
CTTAAGGGGAAGTTATTTTTCAGGTAAGGGTTTAACAGGGATAATTCCAGGTTCGCAGCATCCACCTGGAAGTTGAAGTCCGCCGTATCGCCCGTCTCGAGGTTCGGAGTCACCCTGCCCTTGAGCCGGAGGTTTTGTTCCTCCGTTTTCCCCAGCCCGGCCTTCAAATCCACATCAAACGGTGAGTCGGTGGAGATATTATCAACCTTGAGGTCTATGTTGCTGATGCTCGTCGTAAGCTCTTTGCCGGGGTTCGTGAGTCCATCCATGAAGGTTAACTTTCCGTCCTTTATAGAGAGCCTGGATATTAGTACCGCACCCGCCAGCGTTGCAGGTGGTGAAAGCGCTTTGCCCTCTGCGGCGCTCTCGGGGCGAGCCTTTTTTATTTCTTCTGTCTTCACGGCCCTGGCGGAGGAGATAATATCGGAGAAGTTATATGTCCCCTGCCGGTTAAGCTCCAGCAGGATTTGGGGTCGCTCCAATACCACCTGTTTCACTTCAACCCTTTTTTTCAGCAGCGGCAGCGCCTTTACCTCTATCTTCACCTTCTTTGCGCTCAGGAAGTCCTCTTTACTGAAGCCATTCCCGTTGGATACGGTGAGGTTCTGAAGCTCGACTCCCAGGCCGCTCCACAGGGAAAGCTTAAGATGGTCCATGCTCACCTTGCGGTCGATTCTCTTACCCACCAATTCAGCCACGTAATTTCTGTATCTATCTATGTCCAGGAAGACGGGCAGGAGCAACGAGAAGGCTATGATTACACCGACGACCACCCCGCAAATCAAAGCTGCTTTCTTCCCACGAGACATTATTTTTATCCTTCAAATAGTGATTAAAGCCATTAAGCGGCGGTACTGCCGTGAAAAGGATAAATTCTCTACCTCCGGGCTGCCCAGCGCGCTCCGGATTACAGGTTCATGAAAAAATAGACCACGTACCTATCTCTGCCCAAATCGGAAATGGCTACCTTCCTGGATGCCGTTCTGCCTGATATCAGCAGCTTCAAAGACCGTTCCAGCTCAAATTCTTCCACCAGTGAGAGCCCTTTGCCGCGGGTATATTCTTCGAGATTATCCAGAATGTATTTAGCTATCTCCCTGGCTTTATTGCTGTTCAAATCAAGGGGGTTGTCCACTCTGGTCCCGGTATTTTCCACCACCATCAACTCTATCCTGCGAGAATGGGCGGGAGCGGCAGGTTGGCCGGTTTGGCCTGTCCGAATTTCCCCTTGCTCCCCCGCTGTAAAATCGATCATGGCCAGTAGCACCAGAGCCAGCTTCCTGGTGTCCTTCCAGGCAGAGGAAAGATAGTAGAGTTCGCCTCCGTAGTCCATGGCTTCGTCTATCGAATATATCGCGTATCTCAGGTTTTCGCGGATATCAATCAGATAGGCATAATCCAGCTTTCCTGATTCCGCCGTCTGTTGCGTCTTCCTTCCCTCATCGGCAAGAGCATGCAATTTCTCCTTGACGTCCTGGACGAGATATCCCCCTCCTCTCCTTTCTCTTGCTGCCTGTTCCGCCATGTCTTCCGCCCTGCGGTAAAGCTCCTGGGAAAAGGCCCCCAACGCAGGGGCGGCCGCCCCATATTTGGGAAGCTCTTTTCTTGCCAGGCGGATGACCTCAAACTCCATCTTCTGGAAAAGCTCTTCCCTGAGTTGAAGCCTGGTCATCGCCCCCCGGTCGAGGAGACGGGCATAGAGGTCACGCTCATGACCTCTCGGCTCACGATTGAGCACGGCCCTGAAGAGGGTCGTTAAATAGGAATCGTTGTTTTCCCTGCGGTTATAGTACTCGTCGCTGACCAGCAGTGCGGTAATCAGCTCTTCCTCGGATATGGAGCCTCGTTCCAGGCGAGAAGTAAATCTGTTCAGCTCTACATCCGAAGGTTCCCTGTTCAGTATGATTCGGAAACGGCTGGCTATGTACCTTTTTATGAGTTCATTTTCCGCGTAAACTTTTTTCCCCGTCGCCGGTGGCGCCTGCCCTTTATTTATTGTACCCAAAAAAATGTTTATGATATCTTCCAGAGGATTCTTCGACCCACTTCCGCCCTCGGCCTGAACGAGAACGGGCATGCATATCATGAAAGCCAGTGCTAAGGCTGAAAGCTTATATCTACGCATGGGTCATCCCCCCTGCGGCTTGCCTCGCCCGGTCGGCTATGAATAAAAACTCCCTCCGCCGATGTGTGGAAACTTCAAATTTCATCTCTGCCGTCCTGTTTTTCCTTGAAACCGGCATTTTTACGGATAAAATAACGGTGTAACCATGATAATAATATGTAACCATTATTCTTAATTAGTATAGCTCCGGTAGTGCCGGGTCGCCACCGGAAAGAATGCGCAAAACTGCGAAGGAGGTATGAGAAGATGGTGGAGAGCGTCTATGCAGGTAAAGATTTAGGAATTCGTAAGTGGACGATGTCTCCGGAAGAAATAGCGCAGTACATGGAGTCCACCGGGGACTACAATGCCTGGTACACCGGAGATTCCCCCTTCGGAGGGCCGGTGGCGCCGGCTCTCATAGTGCATTCCGAGAGCAGCCGCTTCGATGGGTGGTATCTGGAGAACCTTTTCGGAAACCTGTACGCCCGCCAAATCTGGGAGATAGGCAAACCCATAATGCCGGGCCAGGAGATGCTCTCCAGGGCCAGGGTCGCAGACCGATACAGCAAACGGGGCAGAGAGTACGTGGTCTCCCAGGTGGAAGTCAACAACGCTTCGGGAGAATTAGCGGCAAGGGGTTTTCACCACCAGAGTTTCTTATTGGACCAGACCAGCGGAAAGGTTCAGCTAACCGACCCGGCCGGAAAGAAGCCCTCACGGCCCACTCCTGAACCCGCCGGCGAGGAGATTCCGCCGCTGACCAAAAAAGTGGACCTGAGGATGTGCAACCTTTTCTACGATAACGCAAGAAACTACCATACCGACAAAGAAGCATCTCAAGAGCTCGGGTTCGACGAGGTGGTGGTGGCCGGGCCCATGTCGGTCTGCTTCATTTCCGAGATGATGACCAACCACTTCGGCGCCGGCTGGTATGAAGGCGGCAGGATGGACATCAAGTTCATCAATATCCTCTGGCCGGATGAGCCTCTCACCGTGCACGGGCTGATAACGGAGCGCACAGAGGAGGAAGCAGGCGTTAGGGCGCACCTCAGCATCTGGTGCGAGAAGGAGGACGGCACCAGGACCATCGTGGGCACGGCAAGCGCTCTTGAGCT
>CAYVLI010000120.1:0-7304 GCA_964452105.1 uncultured Nitrospinota bacterium | reverse complement strand
TGGTTATAACCGGTAAGCTCCGGCCGATGGTCCTGAGGGGGCTTATCAAATAGGACTTTACGTCCAGTAAGTGATATGGAATGGGATACATTTTATTCATGTTCAGGGGTTGTCTGCACCGGGTGAATATGGTACGGCCTTCCTCCTTAAAGGCTATCCCTTCAATCTCCTGCAGGGGGCTTCCCTTTTCAATGGCCCGTACCAGTTCCAGAAAAGCCTCTTCCCCTTCTCCTATGACCACCGTGTCCACCCATTCGCTCTCTATCGTCTGTTCGGGGAGGAGGGAAGGATGGACTCCGCCCCAGACTATGGGCAGCGCTGGCGAAAGCTTCCTGACTGCCTTTGCAATGCCTATCCCTGCCTTGATTTGGTGACCGGTCATGGAAGAAATGCCCACGCAGATGGTCTCGCCTTCCCGCACAGATGCAGCCAGTTCGCTTTTCCAATCCTCCGTTTTCCTCTGGTCTATTATACGGACGGTGTATCCTTCTGCCGCCAGCGGTGCGGCCACGCAGAGGAGGCTCAGGGGCATAATGTGCTCCTGCGGCCTCTGAAATCCGGTATGTGGGAATAACAGCGCTATTTGTGACAACTGGCCATCTCTTCTTTTATGCCGGGTTGTATTTCCTGCGCAGCGGCCTTCTTCTCGTCCGTCTTTTCCTGCACCAGACGGTCTATGGCAGCGAGCAGGCCCGCAAGCAGGTAGAAGGTCCGCTGAAGGGGGTCTGTCCTGAAGTTCCAGTCCACCGAGAAATGGATGAATGCTCCCGTCAAGGATCCTATTAAGCCCATGGTGACACACAAGGTTGTGATATCCTGGGAGTTTTTGAGAATCCTGAAGCCGACCCGGTACAGGAATATTATTATGATAATGAATGATGCGAGACCTATGGTGCCCGTCTCTGACCATATAAGGAGATATATGTTGTGTACCGGAGGGTTCCAGGGGCCCCAGGGTATGCCCGAGAGGTCGTAATCCGGGAATATGAACGAGAATGAGTTTACACCCACCCCTACAAGTGGATGGTCCTTAATCATTGCAACGGCCGATTTCATAAGTTCCCACCTGGAAACCAGGGAGGACTCCTGACTCGCCGTTATCTTGAGGTAAATGTCTCCTGAAAAGGCTATTCCTATGAGAACAAACACGGCTATCATGGTTGTCAAGACGAAAGTGTTGCTTCCGTAATGAAGAACCTTGCTTCGGGAAGCCAAAAATACAATTACTAAAGCGCCTATGGCGAAGCTCATCCAGCCTCCCCTGGAAAGAGTCAAAATCAAGGTCACCGTTCCTGCAAGGAGCACAAATGCCAAAAAGGCTTTGTACAGGAACTTCAGCTCAGACAGGATTAAAGCCAGCGCAAGCGGCAGCATGAGTACCAAAAATGCGGCCAGCACATTGGGGTGACCCATGGTCCCGCCAACCCGGGCTATGGAGAGGAACTCGCCCAGGTTTTCTTTCACTGTCGCCGTCTCTCCGAATTGGGCCAGAAAAGGTATCTTCAACCCTATTGCGTACTGCAGAATACCGTAACCAGACTGCATAAAAGTAATGAGCATTAGCGCAAACATGATGAGGACCACCTCTCGAATGTTCCTCACGTTGTTGGACACGTAGAAGAAGAGCAGGAACGTCATGCTCATCCTGATGAGTTCATAACCCGCCAGGGTGAAGTAGATGGTATTGAGGAGGGACAGGAGGCTGACGGGAATAATTGCGAAAAGGACCACATTCAGAGGGGTTATAATTTTCGTCGGAGTCTTTTGATAGGTTTTTAACCCCCATAACACATAGAGGGTTATCAACCCTGCTTCGGCCAGGCTTATGTTCACCGAGTAAGCGCCGCCCATATGGGGGAGAGGGTAAAATTGCTTGGCAAAAGACAGCGGAACGACAAAAGCCATAGCCACTAAGGTGAAAAGCCTGATATCACCGCTCAGCGTGGCAACGAGGATCGCTATGGAGGCTCCCATCAGCATGAAAACGACTTTCCCGGGCATAGCGATGGCCATAATTATTACCACGGCGACAATGGCAGTAGTAAATGACGTCACCAGCACTTCGTTGAAGAGCACCCGTTTTTTATTAAGGGAATATTCTGGGATCATGTTTAAGAGTCACTGTAAACTTCGTGATGGTTTAATCAAGCATATCCTGAGGTATGCTCGGAAACATCTATTCCACATTGTTAAGCACTACCCCTATCATCTTGGATTGTGCCTTGGACAGCAGCGCCTTGGTTTTACGAGTTGATCTTTTGGTGGTCAATCCAGACTTTACGACCATCAGCACACAATCCACCAATAGTGGCAGGGATAAGATCCACGAGTTTCCGATAACTGCAGGAGTATCGAATATTATGAAATCGTATTTATCTTTAACCTCTTTAAGGAACTTCATGACTCTTTCCTGGCTGAGCACGTATGACGGGCTGAGGGGCACTGTTCCTCTTGGGATAACCGTCAGGTTGGCTTTCCCATTCTCGAGAATCTTGTAGCTGCCCATCTCGAAATCGGATTCCTGGAGGAGTATATCGCTGAACCCGGGAGCGAGGTCTATATTGAAGATATAGTTGAACTTGGAGTCCTCAAAACAGCAATCCACCAGAAGAATCCTCATCTCCTGAGCCCAGAACAGAAAATGGGCCAGGTTCACAGCTATGGTGGTCGTACCTACTTCCGGCGTAGCGCCGGTTAACATAAGGCTCTTCATTGGTTTCTCCGGAGTGGCATATCGAAGGTGAAAGTGAAGCTGACGATAACCCTCCATAAAAAGGTCTTTGACGGTCGGTTTTTTCTTGCCGTTAGCGCTCATGTCTATAATGCTCCCCGGTTATAGCTTTTCTCTCAGGCTTTCATCAGGCCTGGCTGTCCCCGACCCAAGCTCGTGGTTTTGAAGGCCCCACATCAGAGGAGGCAATCTCTTGCTCAGCTTCTTGCCGCCGCCGTTTAGGTAGAACAATTCAGATCCCTTAAGGAGTGGAATAACTGCGAATATGGGCAGGTTCATGACATTCTCTTCATCCTCTTCGAATCTCACGGTGGTATCCATGTAATCGAAGAGGAAAGCGTTTCCTATGCCCATAAAGATGCCTCCCAGAAGAGCTATGAGCAGGTAGAGCTTGCTCTTGGGCCGTTTTGGTTTTACGGGAGGATGCGCCAGGTCAATCACCTGTACGCTGGCCGTCTTCTGGGATTCCATCTCTGCGGATACTTCTGCTTCATTTTTCTTCCCCACAAGGAAGATATACTCTTTCTTGAATACTTGGATATTTCTGGCCAGCTTGTTAATCTGGTACTGTTTTTCCGGAAGGTCGCTCATGCTCTGTTTGAGCTGCTTAATGTACTCTTCCAAGGCTTTTTTTTGGACGGCTATACTGGCCAGATCCGTCCTCATCATGATACTGTTTTCCTTGAGTTTTTGATAAGTGGGGTTGGGGCTGTTCATCCAGCTCCTCACCTGGTCTTCATTACTTTTCCTTATCCTGTTCCTTACATCTTCGATGGCTTGCTTTTCTTCCTGCACTTCTTTTGAATCTTCTGTGTATTCCTCTCTGAGCCTCAGGAGAGAAGTCTCCCGTTTGAACAGTTCCGTCTTCAATTTTTCCACCATCGGATTCTTGGTTTTGGTGCTGCCGGCAGGCATGTTCGGTTCAATCTTGGCCAGCTCTGTATAGACTTTCTCCAATTTCTTCTCTATCCCTTTTTTGCTTCTACTGATTTTTTCGAGGGCCATCTCTTTTTCCGTAAGCGCTCCTATGTAAGCTTTCTCCTTTTCGAAGTCGAACATCACCCCTTCTTTGGCGACGTACTCCTTTAGAGCCAGCTCTGCCTTCTCCAGATTTTTCCCCGTCTCCTGCAATCTTTTGCTTATCTGGTCCCGAGCGGAATTTGCTGCGCGGTCATGCCTCTCCAAACGCTGCTTCATATAGACCGCTATGAGGGTATTGGCAATTTTGGCAACTTTCGGTGAAGGGCCTTTAACCACTATCTTGGACACGTTGGAGTTTCGTAAAGGTTCGAACTTCACCCCGCTTTTAAAACCTTGTATTGTCTGGACACGCTCCACATCAGCTTCGGTCAATCCCATGGGAAGCGGTTTCTCCTCTACGAAGAGATGCTTGACTTTTTTATACTGTTTGCGCACCCAGGAACGTTTCCAGATGTCTATGGCGCTTTTGAAGAAGGAATGATAGACCTCATTATATTTCAGGTCCAGCTTATCAATTACCTCCGCAGCGACCTGGTTGCTGAGGATGAGCTCCGCCTCGGTCGCCGCAGTCTCGTTCTTACGGAAAATCTGTAATTGTGAGTAAAACTTCTCTACAGGGTTTTCATTCTGAGCAGCATCCTCTACCAGGACTTTGACTTCCGCCGTGTATATGGGTGGGAACATACGGATGTAGGCCATCATTATACCCACTACCACTGCTATGCTGATGGGTATCACGTGCTTCCTGCGATTGATTATCTTCTTGGCCTTGTAGAAAAATTCGCCGCTTTTTGCTTCCTCGATGTTCTCGGGCATTTATTAATTCCCCTCGCTGCTAATTCGATATCTCTGTCTGATTGTTCATGACTGCTCTTGATGTAACTGGTTAATGACCTCAAGGGATTCCGTACTTCACCTATCCTGCGGCTGCTCATGCCGCACTTAATCTCTCGTAACCTGGTTCAGAATTATCAATTGCAAAATGGTGCTGGTAATCGAAGTAACCCCTCCTAAAGGCTTGGCCACGTATTGATCCATCCATTGATTGAACTTGCCGATGGAGCTTTTATTCACCACGATTATATCGTTGGGTCTGAGCTTTATATTTTGTCCTTTTAGATGTGGCAGCACCCCGGGTTTGGTCATATCCAGCGTCAATATTTTAAACCTGCCGTTATTAAAATCTCTGAGAAGGCGAACCTTTTTCCTGTCGGACCTTGTTGTAAAACCTCCGGCGTTTATTATGGCCTGCAGGGCCGTAGCCGACCTGTCAAGCGGAACAGCGCTTTCGCTTTTCACCTCTCCCAGAACGTAAACGAGTTTCGGTTTCTCTTCCCGCAAAATTGCGACGACTTCGGGCTCTTTTAGCCTTGTGGAAAGCATCTTGGCTACATTAGCGCTCAATTCCTTCAGCGTAAGCCCTGCCGCCTGCGTCTCTCCAACCGCGGGTAGGGATATTCTTCCGTCCGGCCTTACCGCCAGAGTATCACTGAACTCAGGATGCTTGTGAACGCTTATGAAAACTGCATCGCCATCCTGTAAGACGTACTCTTTTTCATTAAAATATTGACGCTCTTTCTTCCTTCTACTTTCTACACCACCTGTTTCCTGAAGTAATATACCCAGTTGCGAAATCCTCGAGCTGTTTTGCAGGTCGCTCTTCCTCGCGCAACCGGGAAGCAGTAAGACATAAATAAGCAACAATGACAGACAACTCTCCACCCAAACTTTCAATTCCAATCTCCCTGCTCATATCTTGTTCCTTATTTCCTGCAAACGCCTATGATATCGTGCCCTCTTGCGTAGTCGTGAGTGATAATGAAATCTTCTTCGGTTACCCGGTCAAAGGGAGTCGTCTTCAGCGCCTGCACAACTGAATTCCTTATCTTATCGCCGAGCAGTTTCCTTAAATTAAAAACATCGGCTTTTCTCAAGGCGTTGTGAATGAGACTCATCTTCCTCACCTCCCCGTAAAGCCGTACGTCGCCGAAGAACTCTTCTAACAGGGATTTGAACTCTTCGCAATCGAATTCCACAGCGTGATAGGGGTTATCTGAATGTTCTTTCTCTTTGTTGGGAGTTGAAATAATAAAGACGCCGTCGTCTCTCAAAAGCGCTTCCGCTTCCTGAAGGAGCTTCCGATGGTCCCTTATATGTTCGATTACCTCGAAAGCGCATATCACGTCAAAGGTCTTAGGCCTCAAAGAGGAGCGGCTTGCGTCCATCACTATGTAGGCGGCATTGCGTGCGCCGTATTTCTTTGAGGCGTAGCTTACCGACTGAAACGATATATCTGCTCCCACGGACCACTGCGATTGCGAAGCCATTATCTGCGTCCCGTAACCAGAACCGCATCCGAGATCCAATACCATCCCCCGGGCAATCTTTTCTGCAAAGCGATACCTTATCAGATGCTCTCCCACCAGGTAATTGAAGTCCCGCTCGGGGACCATGCGCTCGCGCGCTTCTATGCGACTGCTTTTGATGGTCAGCATCGGCCGCTTCCCCGTGAGGCGCCGTTATTCAGGACGTTTTTAAAAAGTTCCAGGTACTGGTCCACTATCTTATCCCAGCTGAAATGGCTCAAGGCCCTCTTTCTGGCCTTTTCCCCGTAGTCTGCAGCCGTCTCGGGGTTATCGACCAGGAACTGCATTTTTGACCTGAGGTCATCCGGGCCATCGGCGCTGAAGCCTATCCCGGCATCACCCACCACTTCCATGTTTTCGGCCACATCATTGAATATCACGCAGTTGCCGAAGCCCATCCCTTCCACCAGGGCGGGGTGCGTCCCTCCGACTTCGGTGGCGTGCACGTAGGCAAAGGCGCCGCTCTGCAGAAGCTTATAGCCCTTCCCGTAAACCCCTCCGGTAAAGACTATGCGTTCATCGTATGTATCTTTAAGTTTCTTGATATATTTCTTGCTATATGGGGCATCGCCCACTATGGCCAGCTTAATATCTGTTTGCACTTTTTCAAAGGCATCTATTACCAGGTGAGCGTTATTCTCGGGCTCGAGCCTGCTCACGTAGAGGAAATATCTCCCATTTTCCAGGCCGTACCGTTCCAGGAAACCCGGCTCATGGCAGGGCTGAACGTTCACACCGTACCTTATCAGAACCGACTCCTTGTCGAAACGGTAGCGGTAGTAATTCTCCACGCTCCTGGCGTCGGTAACGATTTCATTGGGCAGAAAAGTGGAGAGATACTCCGAGACCAGATAGTACAGTTTTCCGAGGCTGTTCCATTTCTTCCTCTTCCGATCCAGGCCGTCCACGTTCAGCACCACCTTTTTCCCGAATAACCTGGGGACTATCGAGTGGGGGCTGTTGGCGCCGTTACACAGCAGGACCAAATCATGCTTTTTGAAAAGCATATGAATCGTGCAGATAAGGGTATGCACGACGGTATCCAGATATTTATGGGGGATGGTGGGGAGTATCACCAGTTGCACCCCTTTATAGTACCTTTCCTTATATTTTATGTTGTTGGAGCGGCCGTACACGGTCACCCGGTGCCCCCTCTCTACCATCCTGGTGGAGAGCTCTTCCGCGAAGGTCTCGAAACCGCCGTAATTGGCGGGTATGCCCCTGGT
>CAYVLI010000119.1:0-7347 GCA_964452105.1 uncultured Nitrospinota bacterium | reverse complement strand
ACCACCTTCGGACGAGGGGGTTCGGACACGACCGCCGTGGCCCTGGCTGCGGCGCTGAAGGCGGATTTATGTATTATTTATACGGATGTGGAGGGGGTTTTTTCTGCGGACCCTAACGTGGTGACGAACGCAAGGAAGCTGGATAAAATATCCTATGAAGAGATGATGGAAATGGCCAGTCTGGGGGCCAAGGTGCTCCATAACAGGTGTGTGGAGTTCGCCATGAAATTCAATGTGCCTGTGCTGGTTAAATCCACTTTCAAGGAGGGCAGTGGAACTTTGGTTACCAGAGAAGATGAGAGCATGGAAAGAGTGGTGGTCTCCGGTGTCGCCTGTGACAAGAAGCAGGCGAAACTGACCGTAGCCCGGGTGCCTGATAAACCTGGTATCGCCGAAAAGATTTTCGGGAAGATCGCGGATGCCGGTGTTGTTGTCGATATGATAATTCAAAACGTGAGCGATCAGGGCATGACCGATATCTCCTGCACCGTGCCCAAGAGCGATGTGGCCGGGGTGATGGAGCGGGTTAAAGAAGTGGCCGATGAGATAGGCGCCGGCAACGTAACCGTGGACGAAAACATAGCCAAGGTCTCTATCGTGGGAGTGGGGATGCAGAGTCATTCCGGGATAGCCGCGCAGATGTTTAAGACCCTGGCCGGAGAGAGCATAAACATACAGATGATAAGCACCTCGGAGATAAAGGTTTCCTGCGTCATAGGGGAAAAATACGCTGAGCTTGCGGTAAGGGCGCTTCACGATTCTTTCAAGCTCGGCGAGGACGACTGAAAGCAATCCAATCTTCAGAGAGAGGGAAAATGAAAAAGGTAAAACTATACGATACCACGCTGAGGGACGGCGCACAGGCCGAAGAGGTATCGTTGTCGGCGGAAGACAAGGTGAGGATTGTAGAGAAGCTGGACGATATGGGCATCCACTATATCGAGGGCGGGTATCCGGGCTCTAACCCCAGAGATATCGAGTTTTTCAAGAAGATTAAAAATATTTCCCTCTCGCAGGCAAAGATAGCTGCTTTCGGCAATACCCGTCGTGCTGGTATAACCGCCGCCAGGGATGCCAATATACGTTCGATTCTGAATGCGGAGACGGAGGTTGTCACCCTGGTCTCCAAGACCTGGGACCTGCACGTCCTCGAGGCGCTTCGGGTCTCGTTGGAAGAGAACCTGGAGATGATCTACGACACGGTTGAATATCTCAAGAAGGAGGGCCGCGAGGTAATCTACGATGCCGAGCACTTCTTCGACGGTTTCAAGCGCAACCGTGATTACGCCATCAAGTGCCTTCTCACGGCCAGGGACGCCGGGGCGGATTGCATGGTTCTCTGCGACACCAACGGCGGGAGCATGCCTTCAGAGATAAAATCCGCCATGAAGGAGGTTAAGAAGAATGTCAAAACCCCGCTGGGAATACATACTCACAACGACTGCGAGATGGCTGTGGCCAACACAATCATAGCGGTCCAGGCCGGGGCGACGCAGGTGCAGGGGACCATCAACGGCTATGGAGAGCGCTGCGGCAACGCCAATCTGTGCTCTGTTATTCCCAACCTCAAGCTGAAGCTGGGGATGGAATGCATATCGGACGAGAACATGCGGAAGCTCAAGGACGTCTCCGGCTACATAAACGAACTGGCCAATCTTAACCCATGGACTCGCCAGCCGTTCGTGGGTAAGAGCGCCTTCGCTCACAAGGGGGGGCTGCACGTGAGCGCTGTACAGCGCAATTCAGAGACTTACGAGCATATCAGCCCGGAGTTGGTGGGAAACAGGCGCCGCGTGCTGGTGTCGGATCTGTCGGGCAAGAGCAACGTGATGTTCAAGGCTGCGGAATATAAAATCGAGCTGAACAAGAAGGACCCTGCTGTGGGGCTTATTCTCAGTCAGCTCAAGGAACTGGAGAGCCAGGGCTACCAGTTCGAGGGGGCGGAGGGCTCGTTCGAACTGCTCATGAAGCGGGCAATGGGAGAAGACCGCAAGTTCTTCGACTTGATGGGTTTCAGTGTCGTAGTCGAGAAGAGGGATGAGAAGAAGGAGCCCTACTGCGAGGCCACCATAAGGGTGTCCGTGGACGGGGTGGTTGAGCACACGGCCGCCGAGGGGCGTGGGCCGGTCAACGCGCTGGACAACGCTCTGCGCAAGGCTCTGGAGAAATTTTATCCTCAGTTGAGCCAGGTGGAGTTGTTCGACTACAAGGTGCGCATACTGAACCAGAATGCAGGCACCGGCGCGCTCACAAGGGTGCTGGTGGAGTCGGGAGATGGAAAGAGCCGGTGGGGAACGGTAGGCGTCTCGGACAACATCATTGAAGCGAGCTGGCAGGCCCTGGTGGAGAGCATCCAGTACAAACTAATCAAGGACGAAGACGAAGCCGGTAAGACGGCGAAGGAGGGTTAGAGAGAATTTTTCCGGCATGGCCATGCCGAATGCGCCGTTAATTCCCCCTGCCTTTTTTTGACTTGACCTGCACTTATAGTAGAGACGACTTTTCCCGGGTGGATACAGGTGTTTTTCAGGAGATAGCAGAGTTGGTCTTTCAGGAACTGATAATGGCTCTGGAGAGGTTCTGGGCCGAGAGAGGATGCATCATCCAGCAGCCTTATGACGTGGAGAAGGGGGCGGGGACGATGAATCCTGCCACTTTTCTGCGGGTCCTGGGGCCTGAGCCCTGGAGGGTGGCCTACGTCGAGCCATCGCGTCGGCCTGCTGACGGGCGCTACGGGGAGAACCCCAACCGCCTCCAACACTACTATCAGTACCAGGTCGTAATCAAGCCCTCACCTCTGGACATTCAGGAAATCTATCTGGAGAGCCTGCGGCGATTGGGCATAGACCCGATGGACCACGACATCAGGTTCGTGGAGGATGATTGGGAGGCGCCCACTCTGGGCGCATGGGGCCTGGGATGGGAGGTATGGCTGGACGGCATGGAGATTACCCAGTTCACTTACTTCCAGCAGGCCGGAGGCCTGGACCTGAAGCCCGTATCGGTGGAGATAACCTACGGCCTGGAGCGCATCGCCATGTATCTCCAGGATGTGGACAGCGTATATGACCTGGTCTGGGATGGCGGGGTGAAGTACGGAGACGTGCATCACCAGGGCGAGGTAGAGTTCTCCCACTACAACTTTCACCTGGCAGACGTAAATATGTTGTTCAAACTGTTCGATATGTATGAGTCTGAATCTCATCATCTGCTTGATGAAGGTTTTGCGTTACCGGCCTATGACCACTGCCTGAAATGTTCGCATACCTTCAACCTGCTGGATGCCAGGGGGGCCATCAGCGTCACCGAGCGCACGGGATATATAGGAAGGGTGAGGGGCATGGCCAGGAGGTGCGGCGAGATTTACCTGAAGCAGCGTGAGCAGATGGGCTATCCTTTGATGGGAAAGTTTGACAAGGAGGATAGATGAGCAGAGATTTTCTGCTTGAGATAGGCACGGAAGAGATTCCCTCCGGTTACCTTAATCCCGCCCTGCAGTCCATGGAGAAGAACTGGAGGGCCTTGACGGAGAGGAACCGCATGGAAGCGGGGGAGGTCCATGCATGGGGGACCCCTCGCCGCATGGTTCTCATGGTGAAGGACGTTGCGGAGGAGCAGAAGGAGCTGGTCACCAGGCTTTCGGGGCCTCCCGTGAGAGTGGCCTTCGATGAGGAGGGTAAACCCACGAAGGCGGCCCTGGGGTTCGCCGATAAATGCGGTGTTTCGGTGGATGAGTTGAAAGTGATGGAGACGGAGAAGGGCGAGTATCTTTTCGCAGAGAGGGCGGATAAGGGCGGGGAGATTTTCCGTCTGCTGCCCGGGTTGGCTGTAGAGCTCATCGAACAGATACCATTTCCCAAGTCCATGCGCTGGGGAGAGGGGGAAGTCCGGTTCGTGCGCCCTATCCACTGGCTGCTCTGCCTGTATGGGGAACGGACGGTGGAGTTTGAGTATGGCGGGGTGCAGAGCGGGAATCTCTCCCGGGGACACAGGTTCATGGCCCCTGATGCTTTCGTGGTCGAGACCCCGGCCTCATACCTGAAAATGACCGGCGAACGCATGGTCATCGTGGATACGGCCGTCAGGAAGAAAATGGTCAGGGATACCGTTCACGAACTGGCTGCGGCCAACGGCGGCGTTCCATGCAAGGAAGACGAACTCCTCGATATTGTATCTAACCTGGTGGAGTACCCGGTGGGCGTCTGGGGTCGCTTCGACGAGGAGTACCTGAAACTTCCCCGCGATGTGCTCACCACGGCCATGGTCAAACACCAGCGCTACTTTCCCGTGGAACGGCCGGGAGGGACGCTGATGCCCAACTTCATCGCCGTTGGGAACACACTGGCCGGGAACCTCGAGGCGGTGGCCCACGGCAACGAGAAGGTTCTCAGGGCGCGCCTGGCCGACGCAATGTTTTTCTTCAGGGAGGATACGTCCAGGCCTCTGGAGGACTACGTGGAGGGGTTGAAACGCGTGCTCTACCAGGAGAAGCTGGGCACCTCATACGAGAAGATGGAGCGGTTCCGCGAGCTGGTCTTATGGCTGCAGTCGGTCGTAGGGGCGGGTTCCGATAAGTCGGTAGAACGGGCCGCTTATTTGAGCAAGGCCGATCTCATGACCCAGATGGTGTACGAGTTCCCCGAACTTCAGGGCATAATGGGGAGGGAGTATGCGGTCCTCTGCGGCGAAGATGAGGAGGTGGCCAGGGCCATATTCGAGCACTATTTGCCGCGCTATTCCGGAGATGAACTTCCCGAAACCCACACTGGCGCTCTGCTCAGCATAGCTGACAAGCTGGATACCATCGTGGGGAGTTTCGGAATAGGGGTGAAGCCCACGGGCAATCTGGACCCTCACGGTTTGAGGCGGCAGGCCATAGGGATTATAAATATAGTCATAGATAAGGCTTACCGTTTTTCCCTGAGCGATGCCGTAGACAAGGCGCTGGAGGTTTTAAACGAAAAGGCGGCCGGGGAGGCTCGGAAGGTGAAGGATGAGGCGCTGGATTTTATCGGCCGCCGCCTGGAGAACCTCTGTCTTTCGGATGGATACAGGTATGACCTTGTTGACGCCGCCATGGGGGCTGGCTTCGACGATCTGTACGGTCTGAAAATGAGGCTGGATGCCCTCAGAGAGTTTTCGAGCAGGCCGGACTTCGAGGCCCTGACTACGACCTTTAAGAGGGTGGTGAACATAATACCGCGGGAAAGTTTTGGGGACGTTGATGAATCTCTATTAGCCGAGGAACCGGAGAGGGTATTGTATGAGGGAACGGGGGGGGTCGAAAAGGAATTGGCCGGTCTGCTGGCAAGAGAAGATTACATTAAGGCGCTTGCAATAACAGCCGGGCTCCGGGAGGACGTTGACCATTTTTTCGACACCGTCCTGGTTATGGCGAAAGACCGGGAGTTAAGACATAACCGCCTGGCTTTGTTGTACAAGGTGGCGGGACTATTTTCATCCATAGCCGATTTTTCGAAAATAGTGAGCGGAGGATAATATTTTGTAGGATGTATATGTCTTTTACGGCGTCTCGTTTTTTAATAAATAAAGGAATTATTTATCTGACGGTACAATTTGGATAGGGGAAGATTTGATGAGTCAAAAATACGTATATTATTTCGGCACCAGAGGGACTGAAGGAAAGGCTCAGATGCGAAATCTGCTCGGCGGCAAGGGGGCTAATCTGGCCGAAATGAGCAACCTTGGCATACCTGTTCCGCCGGGGTTTACCATAAGCACTGAAGCCTGTGTGGAGTATTTCCGGACCGGGGATGAATTGCTACGGCGTTTATGGGATGAAGTACGGGAGAACATGTCCCGCGTGGAAGATGAGATGGGCTCTCGTTTCGGGGATCCGGATAATCCGCTGTTGTTTTCGGTACGCTCGGGGGCCAGGGTGTCCATGCCCGGAATGATGGACACTGTGTTAAACATAGGATTGAATGATGATACCGTGCAGGGCCTCATAAAGAAATCCGGCAACGAGCGGCTCGGTTACGATTCCTATCGCCGTTTCGTGACCATGTTCGGGGATGTGGTGTTGGGTGTGGAGCACTCTCTGTTCGAGGACTTGCTTGAGAAAAAGAAGGAAGAGCTGGGGGTTCAGTTCGATACAGAGCTTGACGTAGGAGCTCTGAAGGCACTGGTAGTCGGGTTCAAGGAGCTGGTGGAGGAAAAGACGAGCGATCCTTTCCCGGAGGAACCTATGGAGCAGCTTCGGATGGGGATCAACGCCGTCTTCGATTCGTGGAACGTCCCCCGGGCCATAAAATATAGAAGGCTTAACCGCATCCCTGACGATTGGGGGACGGCGGTAAACGTACAGAGCATGGTTTTCGGCAATATGGGGGAAAGCTCTGGCAGCGGCGTGGTGTTTTCCAGAGACCCTGCTACCGGCGATAATAAGATGTACGGGGAGTTTCTGGTGAATGCACAGGGCGAGGACGTGGTGGCCGGCATTCGCACGCCTATGGAGATACACAAACTCCAGGAGATCATGCCCGATTTGTATGAACAGCTTTTGTCCATCGGGGAGAAGCTGGAGAAGCATTACAGGGACGTGCAGGATATGGAGTTTACCATACAGAAGGGGAAGCTCTACATGCTTCAGACCAGGACCGGCCAGCGGACCGCCGCGGCCGCGGTGCGCATAGCCGTGGATATGGAGAACGAGGGCCTCATAGACAGGCGGGAGGCCGTCAGGAGGGTACCACCCGAGCAGGTAAATAACCTGCTGTTTCCCACCATAGACCCGGATTTGAAGATAGATGTTATCGCGAAGGGTCTGGCGGCTTCTCCAGGGGCTGCCGTGGGGAAGGTGGTGTTCAGCCCGGAGCAGGCGGAGCAGTTGGCGGCCGGTAAAGAGAAGGTAATTCTGGTCAGGACTGAGACTTCGGCGGAAGATATAGGAGGAATGAACGCCGCTCAAGGGATACTTACTACCAGGGGAGGTATAACCTCTCACGCCGCGGTGGTGGCCAGGGGCATGGGCAAGTGCTGTGTGGCCGGATGCGAGGAGTTAATAGTCCACGAAGAACGGGGCGAATTCGTGGCCAGGGGCGGTGTGGTGGTAAAGGAAGGTGACTACATCACCATAAACGGAGCCACAGGTGAGGTTATCCTGGGACAGGTGGAACTGGTTCGACCGAAGCTGAGCGGCAATTTCGGCATCCTCATGAAATGGGCGGATGAAATAAGGACGCTCAAGGTGCGGGCCAATGCTGATAATCCCCACGATGCGGAAGTGGCCAGGGATTTCGGCGCCGAGGGGATCGGGCTCTGCCGGACGGAGCACATGTTCTTTGGCGAGCGCATCAAGGCCATGCGCGAGATGATCCTGTCCCA
>CAYVLI010000118.1:5115-7352 GCA_964452105.1 uncultured Nitrospinota bacterium | reverse complement strand
CCACGCCTGCGCTGAAATCCGAGAAATAGATGTCGCCGTTTTCGTCGTAATCTATCCCGTCAAGGTTTTTAAATGACCCTTTCGCATCTATTTGTCGAACTTCGTCGGGGGTCACTTCCAGCAGCATGCCCGATCCCCAGCTGGCCACGATGAGATGCCCGGTTTGGGGATGGACCATGAGCCCATTGGGCCCCTGGAGGCCATCGTGCCGTATAAACACCCTGGCCTTGTTTCCCGCTCCGGTATCGATGAGAAAAATGGTGTTGGTAGCGGTGTCTGAAACGTAGAGGTTCCCTTCCCGGTCTGCCGTGATGTCGTTAAGGAAGGAAGCCCCCATGGATGTCAGGTCTATATCGGCGATATGGGCTCCATCCTCAAGGCTGAAGGAACGGACATGTGTGATGTCGGTAACGTAAAGCAGGCCTTTGTATATGGCCATGCCTTTGGGTGCGTTCAGGGTGTACGGGTTGTCGCCGCCATCGATGAACGCATGATTTCTGGTCATGCCGTCCAAGCTCAATCGGGAAATGAAGCCGTTATCGTCCTTGGCCGTGGGCGGGCCGTTTATGTTTGAGACAAAGATGTCGCCCGTGGCTGGATTGACGACCGCGCTCTCGGGAGTCTTGAAGCCTCCGGCTTCCCATTGGACGGCTCCCTTTGCCATAAGAAACGCAGCCAGCATGACCGGCAAGAAGACATACTTATTCACTCGCACGAGCTTTCTCCTTTCGCATCGTAATGCCGGGTCGGCTCTGCGCTCCCGAGGTCGTCAATCGGGGGTCACCAGTATTACTTCATCATTGGGGCGCACCCGCTCTTTCACCTTGATGCCCACCGAATCCCCGGGCCTGGCTTCCTCTATGGGCTGATTGTCGATCTGCATGGAGTCGATGGTCTGAGAGAAGTCGGTGCTGTGTCCTCTGAAGATAACCGCGTCGCCGATTTTGAGATTTTCTCCCTCAAGTTCGACGGCAGCGGCTCCTGCCTTGGAGAAGTACTTTACCACGCGGCCTATCTTCTTTTCTGCCATGGGACACCTCCCTTGACTTTCGAGGTGGAACCGTGGTGTATTTTGTTTGAAATTGCGGGTATCGAGTGTTATTATAGGGGAAATCCGAGATGTTTGGCAATACATTACTCAGGGAGCAAAACGAATTGGCTAAAAGGTGTGATATCTGCGGAAAAGGCCCTCAGGTGGGCCGTCAAATAAGCCACGCCCACAATGTGAACCGCAAGGTGTGGAACCCCAATATCCAGAAAATGAGGGTCATGGTCGACGGGAAACCTCGCCGGGCAAAGGTATGCAGCAGATGCCTGCGCTCCGGCAAGGTGACCAAGGTGGCTTGACGGGCGCCCCTGAACAGCACGCTATGTCTGAGTGGGGGCGCCTTTTTGCGCCCTGCGAATGATGAGGATAAAAGTTACGGCCCTCTCCTCACATTGAGGACTCCGTCTATTTTACTTATGGAATTCATCACCTGCTGCAGATGGGATAGGTCTGATATTCCTATGATGAAATGGAGGTAGGCTTTCTTATCATCCCGGGTCTCTACTTGAGCTTTCATTATGTTCACTTCTCTTGATGCGATGGCCGAACTTATCTTGGCCAGGAGCCCCGCCCTATCCCAGGTGACCACGTGTATTTCAACCGCATAGGTATGCGGCTCCTCTTTATCCCAATCCACGCTTATCATCCGCTCCGAGTCGTATTCAAGCATATGCACGCTGGGACAGTTAACGGCATGTACGGATAGCCCCCTGCCTCTGGTGATGAACCCGATTATGGGGTCTCCGGGTACCGGGCTGCAGCATTTTGCGATACGCACCATGATGTTTTCGTCTTCCAGTCCTCCCACCTTGATGCCGATCCCGTCCAGCGGCCTGGCGGCTGGAGAGGGTTTCTTCTTCACGGGGGTGGTGTCTTCGGGGAGATAGGATTTGAAAGCCTGCAGGATGGAGAGCTTGCCATAGCCTATTGCGGCCAGAAGGTCTTCCTCCAGGTTGAAGCCGAATTTGGCGGCCGTCTCCTGGAACTCCCTGGTGCCCAGGATATTATTGATGTTAACGTGATGCCGCTTGAGCTCTTTTTCGGTTAATTCCTTGCCGAGGGCCACACTCCACTTGCGTTGCTCAGCCTTGAGCCAGGCCTTTATTTTGGTTCTCGCCCTGGATGTCTTGACTATGTTGAGCCAGTCCCTGCTCGGTTTATGGTTTGGTGAACTTATAATCTCCACCTG
>CAYVLI010000118.1:2752-5015 GCA_964452105.1 uncultured Nitrospinota bacterium | reverse complement strand
GCGATGTAGTCCTTGAACCGGCCCGGGATGGGTTTCCAGAGGGAGTGAATCAGGCCCATGGCCGTGTAGCAGTCGGGAACCGTTTGGGTTATGATGCGTATTCCCGCCAGGTCGTAAACTTCATCGAACTCGATGCCCTGGCGCTGCATTTTCTGAAAGACGCTGAAAAAGTGCTTCGGCCTGCCTTCTATGGAGGCTTTTATGGCTGCCGCTTCCATCTCTTTGGCAACTATCTCTGCTATCTTCTCGATGTAGGAGCTGCGTTCTTCCCTCTTGGCGGCGACCTCGGCTTTTATCTTTTCATAATCGACCGGCCACAGATGTTTGAAGGCTATATCCTCCAGCTCGTACTTGATCCAGCCTATACCAAGCCGGTTGGCCAGGGGCGCATATATGTCCAGGGTCTCCCGGGCTATCCTCTTGCCCTTCCACTCCGGCAGATGATCGAGGGTGCGCATGTTGTGAAGCCTGTCGGCCAGCTTGATTATGAGCACCCTGATGTCCTTGGCCATGGCCAGGATCATCTTTCTGATGTTTTCCGCCTGGCGCTCCTCTGTGCTGCTGAACTCTATTTTGGAGAGTTTGGTGACCCCGTCCACCAGTTGGACAACCTCATCGCCGAAAGATTCCCGCAGTTCCTCCATCTCCATGGAGGTATCTTCCACTATGTCGTGGAGCAGGCCCGCCGCCACGGTGGTGGGGTCCATCTTGAGCTGGGCCAGGAGGTAGGCCACTTCGAGGGGATGGGAAAGGAAGGCTCCGCCCGACATTCGCATCTGCCCCCTGTGGGACTTGGCGGTTATCATGTAAGCGTTCCAGATAACGTCCTCGTTCTCTCCGGGGTAATAGGAGTGGACCTTTTCTATAATGTCATCGAGGTGTATCATCAGCCCTCGGCTCGCTTCTGAGGCATAAATAACCCTTCAAATATTTTCGATGCCTCGACCCGATTATAGAGCGCTGCCTTTATCCGGGTCGTTCTCCTGTTTGGTTTCCTCTTCTACTATATCTACTATATCTACATCTACCGGAGTAACGTCAATTTCATCTATCCCCTTTGCCGCCCGCTTGAAGCTCTTAATGCTTTTGCCCAGGCTGTTCCCTATCTGAGGAGCCTTCTTCACTCCGAAGATAAGGAGCGCCGCAATAATTATGATTACAACTTCATTTCCACCAAACAAATTTTACCTTTCCTCCAAAATGACAAGATTACCCACTACTCCACTGGGGGAATCCGCCGCCCGTCCGGGCTATTCTAACAATGTTACAATTATCTTGTTGATTCCTGCTCTCATCTGCTTCAAAAACAAATGCATCCCTCTTTTATCAAATATAATCAAGGGTTTAAAAAGGTGTCAAGTAAAAAGGCGCATATGCTTCCATTTAAGCGGGATAAAACGTAATATCAGACGCCCGAAAGGTATCTGACGGCTATCTGAGAGAGCAGGTCCACCCCGCTGGAAAGAGCTTTCTCATCCAGGTCAAACCCGGGATGGTGGTGGTGAGTCGGCTCCTTGTGTTTCTCGGCGTCCCACACGCCCAACCTGAGGAGTGCTCCCGGCGCTTCGTGCAGGAAGTAGGCGAAATCCTCTCCTCCCAGCACGCTATCCGGTTCCACCACGTTCTCCTCGCCCAATTCCTGTACCAATACCTCCCTGGCAAAGGATGTCATCCCCGGTTCGTTTTCGGTGGTCGGATAGCCGTGCCAGAACTTGATTTCGACATTCCCCCCCATGCTCTCCGCCACCCCTTTTGCGCATCGTTCTATTCTGTCCGACAGGTCATAACGCAACTGGTCTGTCATGGCGCCGAGGTCGCCCCGGATAATAACCTCTTCTCCGATAACGTTGTCTCTGGTGCCGCCGGATATGGTTCCGAAGGTGAGCACAGCCTGTTCCATGGGGTCCACCTGCCTGGTCATGAGCGACTGCAGGGCCACTATGACGTTGGAGGCAAGGACGATGGGATCAACGGCCAGGTGGGGCGTGGAGAAGTGTCCTCCCACCCCTTTGACGTGTATGTTGATCGCGGTCACCCCGCCTATTATCTTCCCCGGCCTGACGCCCACCTTGCCTGAAAGCAGGTTGGACATGACGTGCCAGGCGAATACTGCATCGACCGGAGGGTCTGCCATGGCCCCATCTTCTATCATACCCAGCGCGCCTCCAGGGAAGGCTTCTTCGGAGGGCTGGAAGAGAAACCTGACGTTTCCTTTGAGCTTGTCCTTGATGGAGGCAAGCACCTCGGCCACTCCCATGAGCAT
>CAYVLI010000118.1:0-2652 GCA_964452105.1 uncultured Nitrospinota bacterium | reverse complement strand
TTTTCTTGTCTTTCACGTAGATTAACATCTTATCCGTCTTGAATTTGCTGTGCAGCGTGCCGTCCCCTACCATGTGAGAGGCGAAAAGTATGTCGTCGAAGACTTTCCCGGCGGAAGAGTAAATTCTCAATACCACGTCATATGTCTCTTCCGGTTCATTGCCCTCGGCCTTGAGCATCTCTATACCTTCAAGATTTAGATCTGCCCGTCTGGCTGCGGAAACTATCTTTACAGGCATGCTCTCCATGGTCCATTCCATGGAGTCGACCTCCTGGGGTGCACTCCTGAGCCTGGATAGTCTGCCGGAGAGCCTCATCATAAGCGCGTTGGACTGGCCTGTCAGGAAGTCCTCGGCCATGGCCAATTTCTTGCCGACATCTATCTTGCTGTCATGCCCTGATAACTGACCGCCGCCGGAAAAGATCAGATATATGATGAACCCATGAGCCACCACGCTTATGATGATGGGCAATATGATATCGCCCTTGTCCGAGAAGAAATCTTTCAGGAGGCTGCTTGCCCTTATCTGTTCCATAAAGTTATCCCGAATACCAGTTCATATCACACGCACAAAATATTCTCAGCATGCTCAGAATTACTAACTATTTGCGGAGCGCCCTATTGTCTTTAAATTCAATAGAAGAATCCAGTAGTATTTTCGCGGCGTCTTTCGATGGTTTAATCACCGGCACCGGTTACTCGAACTCTCCTGCTATAATATGACCGCAGTTGCTGCAACGTGAGTTTTCTATATTGTACTGCTGGATGTGATAACCGAATCGCCCGATGACCAGCTGCCCGCAGGAAGGGCAATGGGTGTTCTCTCCTTCGTCGCCGGGCACGTTCCCGGTGTACACGTACTTAAGCCCCGCTTTTAGCCCCATCTCTCTCGCCATGTGCAGCGTGGATAGCGGCGTCCTGATACTCCCGGTGAGCTTGTAGGTGGGGTGGAACTGGCTGATGTGCCAGGGGACTTCAGCGCCCAGCTCTCCGTATATGAACTCTGCTACGGCGCGAAGCTCCTGAGCAGAGTCGTTGTAGTAGGGGATTACCAGTGTGGTTACCTCGACCCAGATGCTCATGGCGGCCATGCGCTTCAACGTCTCCAGAACGGGCTCCAAGCTTCCGCCGCAGACCGTTTTGTAGAATTTTTCACTGAACCCCTTGAGATCGACATTGGCGGCGTCCAGGTATGGTTGTATGGACGTCAGGGCTTCTTCGGTCATGTATCCGTTTGTTACGAAGACGTTCTTCATTCCTTTCTCGTGCGCCAGCCGTGCGGTATCGTAAGCGTATTCCATGAATATGGTGGGCTCGGTGTAGGTATAGGAAATGCTCCTACAGCCGCGCTCTTCGGCCATAGCTATCACCTGATGCGGAGTAAAATCACGGCCGGCGATGGACTCACTCTCCCTGGGCATTTGTGATATATCTGCGTTCTGGCAGTGCAGGCACTGGAAGTTGCAGCCTACGGTGGCTATGGATAGTATGGGAGAGCCGGGGTAGAAGTGGAACAGGGGTTTTTTCTCGATGGGGTCTATGTTGGTGGCGATGGTCTTCCCGTAGGCGTGGGTGTAGAGTGTGCCTCCGACGTTTTCCCTGACTCCGCAGACACCGAATTTGCTTTCCCGGATGAGACAGCGGTGAGGACACAGGTTGCAGCGGACCCGGTTCTCCCCCAGCTTTTCGTAGAACATGGCCTCTTTCAAGGCCTTTCCTCCTTTCACCTGCGTTTCAGGGAACTCAGCTTATGAGTACCCCGGCGTAGCCCACCACGCTCCCATAGTCCCCGCTCACATCTCCGGACGTCTGGTATTTCACCAGGCTCGCGCCGGTTGCGCCAAGCTCCTTACACGCCGCCAGCATGACCGTGGTGGGTATGTAGCCGCACATGGTTATGCCTTCGCGGGCCACCGTTTCGTAGAGGCCCCTGTGGTCAAGGGCCAGGATTTTTTCTATGGCCATCCTGTCCTTGTCTTTGGCTATTTCGTGAGGTTGATAGTGGGTCATATCCGTGCTGGCCACTATGAGGACCTCTTTGCCCCCCTCTTTGACAGCCTCGGCCATGGCGTGGCCCAGCTCCTCACAGCGCTCCAGTGGCATGTGCATGAGAACTATGGGGACCATCTTGAACTCCGTGGAAAAATGCTGCATGAAGGGAAGCTGCACCTCCAGCGAATGCTCCATCTTATGAGCCGATTCATCCTCCTGCAGGAAAGAGGAGAGCCGGAGAAGCTTTCGGGCCAGGTCCGAGTCGATTTCCACGGAGCCCAGAGGCATATCCCAGCCCCCCCCGGCCATTATCGCAGCATCCGCACCATAGCCGCCATGGTTGGGCCCCATAATTACAATTGTGCCGGGCAGCTTAATCCTGGAATAGACTGCTCCGGCTACTCCGCCCGAATAGACGAACCCGGCGTGCGGCGAGACCACGCCCTTCACCTCTTCTTTATCCGATTTTTCTTCTACCAGCCCGGCTACCTGTCTCTTCAAACTTGACGGCGAGGCGTGGTAGAAGGAGCCTGCTACTGCCGGTTTCCTGTTCACGGCCAACCCTCCCTGCGCTTCTCCATGTCGAGACTATTCAGTAATTTCCTCTTCAGAGGATTTACTGTGCGCCCCCTATATATCGAAGAGGACTTCCGCCCTCCA
>CAYVLI010000117.1:0-7352 GCA_964452105.1 uncultured Nitrospinota bacterium | reverse complement strand
ATGAATTCGGCGAAGACGATTTCGAAGCTTTCATCAGAAACATATTTAAAGAGGCTGCTCCCGGAGATGGTTTCATACTCGGAGTCGGCGATAATGTTATGCCAGAGTCCATCATAGATCGTGTGCGCCGCGTTCGTGGCTACGTTGATAAGTATGCTCGTCTGCCCATCCAGGTCTGACGGGAAAAATATTTCAGGTATTTGTGTCAGGTATCGGTTAGCCTGTTGATGTTAAGAACAAGTCCATAAGAAATGATAATCTTTCTGTTCAAGGGAGGAAAAGGCCATGGGAGAGCTCGAAGGCAAAGTAGCTATAGTAACCGGAGCGGGGCGGCTGCGGGGCATAGGGAGAGCCACGGCGGTGGCATTGGCTGAGATGGGCGCCGACGTGGTCGTAACAGGGACGGGGCGGGACCCGTCGACTTTTCCCGACGATGAGAAGGCCGTCGGCTGGAGAGACGTCGAAAGCGTAGCCGAACAGGTCCGTGAAGCAGGGGGAAAGGCGTTGACGGTTACAGGCGACGTGAGTGAGAGCGACCATGTGGACGGTATCGTGGACGTGGCCCTGTCCGAGTTCGGGCGGGTGGACATACTGGTAAACAACGCCGCCTTCGCCCGCGGGCCGGACAGGGTTTCCATAGCGGAGATGGATGAGTCCATCTTTCGCCGCGTCCTGGAAGTGAAAGTGGTGGGCGGTTTTCTCATGTGCAGGAAGGTTATTCCCATCTTGATAAAGCAAGGGGAAGGTGGACGCATAATCAATATATCCTCCATCGCGGGAAAGCTGGGCACCCCCAAGGCAGCCGCCTACGTTGCATCAAACGCCGCCATGCAGGGGTTCACTCAATCCCTGGCCAAGGAAATTGGTTCTCATCGCATATCCGTAAATGCAGTCTGCCCGGGTATAACCGATACTTCCCGCATGGATGATCTGGGCCGCAGTGAGCTGTGGCAGAAAATCCTCAAAGAGCGCGTGCCTCTTCAACGGGCCGCAGCGGACGAGGAAATAGCGGGTCTCATCGCCTTCCTCTGTACCCCGCGCGGCGAATACATCAACGGCCAGCTCATTAACATGGACGGCGGTATAGCCACCTGGTAGTGAAGAAACTTTTCACTGTTTTTTTATTGACAAAATATAGCATGCTGTTAAATTAGGACGAACCGGTCAGTCCTAATATGGAGAAGGTGCAAGTGTCCAATAAAGATGAAGCCATCAAAGCAGCCGCCGAGCTTTTTCACCGGCAAGGATTCCGCAATACCAGCGTGGACCAGGTTCTGGAAGCCTGCGGGATATCCAAGAGCAACTTCTATTATCACTTCAAGTGCAAGGAAGATCTCGGATTTGCCGTCCTGGAGAAATGGATAGAAGGATACGGCATTCACATGCTGAATGAAGTATTGCGAGACGAAAATCTCGCTCCCCCCGCTCGATTGGAGAGATTTTTCAGCAAACTCGCCGCCTTAATCGAGAGATCGGGGGGCCGCTTGGGATGCCCTTTCGGCAACCTGTCCCTGGAGTTGAGCGATATCCATGAAGGTTTCCGAACCAGGCTGGCACAGTTTTTCGAGGAGTGGGCTCAGGCGCTGGAAGAATGCCTGGAACAGGGCAAACGAGAAGGCGTCTGGAGCAAAGATCTCGATTCCAGAGAGATGGCTTTCTTCATCATTGCGGCAGCCGAAGGTTCCATATTGCTTACGAAGACCTTTCGCAGTCCTCCTCTCTTTCATGACGGCATGGAGGTCATCTGGCGGATGCTGGACGGTTATAAACCATTTTTCCCTGAAAACGAAAACAGGATAGCTAAGGAAAACAGGATAGCTAAGGAAAACAGGTAGATTTAACCAAAAATCTTAAAAGCTGAAGGGGGTTATCATGGCTGAAGCAAAGCAAAGAGATGTATATGACGATTTGCTGGATTATTACGTTACCCTGCGCCAACCGGTTCCAAACCTTAAGGAGTCCAAGGAGTTGGTGAAGGTGAGATTCACTGAAGAGGAGGCCAGAGTGGCCATGAATCTCCCCAGCTGGTACAAGGGCGGTATAACCTCCAGGGAAGTGGCCGAAAAGATGGGCGCCGACCCAGACGAAATGGAGGCGCTGCTGGACAGAAAAGCGCACGAGGGAGTTTTTTTCGCATGGGAGAACAAGGAGACCGGAGAGGCGCGCTATGCCCTCTGGGATTTCGGCCGTCTTTCGTCCTTATACGAAAAAGGGAGGACCGACGACCTCTTCCTTAAGGTGCAAGAGCTGCGTGAGAAACTCTGGAAGGGCGGCCAGGTGCACAACACTTTCACTCCATCCGGATACCCTAACTCCAGAGTAATTCCCTTCGCCAAAGGGATAGCCGAAGGCGAAGAGATAATTCCCACCGACACTGTAGAGAACACCATTGAAAAGACCAGAACCATAGCCATAGCAGGATGTCCCTGCCGTATTATGGATCAGAGGTGCGACCATGAGACGATGAACTGCGTGCAGTTCGACGATATGGCGGACTACTTCGTCAAATATCATAACGGACACTATATCACCCAGGATGACTGCAAGAATCTCATAGAAGAGAATGTTCAAAGCGGGCTGGTCACAACCCTGGCCAACTACCAGTCGGTAAAGTACGGCTACTGCCTGTGCGACCCCTGCTGCTGCGTCATCCTCCGGCCCATGATAGAAGAAAACAACTATCATGCCATCGATAAGTCGAACTTCCGTCCCCGCTTCGATCTGGATAAGTGCACCCGCTGCCAGAAGTGCCTTAAAGCCTGTCCCGTGGGAGCCATAGGCAAGCTACCCGCTCCCTGGGGAAAGCCGAAGAAAGAAGATATGATGTTCCTCCTGGAGGACAGGTGCATCGGTTGCGGAGTCTGCACGGCTCAGTGCCAGTTCGACGCATTGAAGCTCTACAAGGTGGACAATAAAGTCCCCGAGAAGACACCGGTCGATGCCATCAAGCGGCATGTTGCCGAACGCATGATTTAACCCATAGGGGAGTCTTAATCATGGCAGAGATAATCAAGACCACCTGTACGCGCGACTGCCCCGACGCCTGCGGGATAGTATGTACCGTAGAAGACGGTGTTATTACCAAGCACAGAGGAGACCCCGACCACCCAGCTACCCAGGGTTTCCTCTGCTACAAGGGTAACAACTACGTAGCTCGCTTCAACGACGAGAACCGCATCCTGCATCCCATGCGCAAGGTAAACGGAGATTGGAAGCAGATAAGCTGGGAAGAAGCGCTCGACCTCGGCGCAGAGAAGCTCAGCCATTACAGGGATAAATATGGTCCTCTATCCGTTCTATACTGCCAGTACTCCGGTTCTCTGAGTGCGCTCAAGATGGCCTTCCCCAGAATGTTCTGGGGAAGCTTTGGCGGGGCCACCCTCCGCAAGGGCGGCTTGAGCTCGGAGGCGGGCCATGAAGCGATGAAGCTCGACTTCGGCACGGACGGAATAGCAAGCGACCCCTCGGATATACTGGACAGCCGCAGCATAATAATCTGGGGCAAAAACCCCGCTGTTACTAATGTCCACTACATGCCTTACATAAGAGGGGCAAAGAAGAAAGGAGCCAGGGTCTATGTGATAGACCCCATCCTGACGAAGACTGCGAAAGAGGCGGATGAATTCATACAGGTGCGCCCCGGTGCAGACGGCCTGCTGGCCATCGCGATCGGCAAGGTCATCAAGGATACAAATAGAGTGGACGGAGAGTTTGTGGATTCATGCACTGCCGACTACCCTGAGTACTGCCGGCTCCTCGATTCCTATTCCCTCGAGGAATGCGCAGCGGCGGCAGACGTTTCCCTGGAGACCGTTCGGCATCTGGCCGATGTTTTAACTCAGGAGAAGCCCGCAAACGTGCTTCACGGCCTGGGCACCAGTTACTGGAAATTAGGCGGTGAGAACTGGCGCCTCATAAACGCATTGGCCGCTATCAGCGGAAACATAGGCAATCCCGGCGGCGGTGCGAATTACGTCTTAAACGGGCATGCTGCTTACGACTTCTCCTTTTTGCGCGAGTATCGAGCGGAGGCGCACAGGACATTCCTGTTGCCGAATCTTTGTGCTTCCATCCAGCAACTCTCCGAGCCGCCCGTCAAGATGGGATGGATAGCGGCAGCGAACCCCATCGGCTCGGCGCCCTGTTCCGCGAAAAACAGGGAGGCGCTGAAATCGCTCGAGTTCATAATGGTTTCCGACCAGTTCATGACCGAAACCGCCAAATGCGCCGACCTCTTCTTCCCGGTGACCACCTATCTGGAGGAGGAAGACCTGCATGCGGGACACTGGCATAATTACGTGGGGCCGGTGAACCCGGTTGTGTCGCCGCGAGGAGAAGCCAGGCCGGATTCCTGGATTTTCCAGCAACTGGCCGACCGGCTCGGCTTCGGCGACAAACTGGCAGGAGAACCGAAGTTCTGGCTCTCTAAACTGATGACGAAACTGGAGAAGCAGGGCATCTCCCTGAAAATGTTGCAGCAGGGGCCTGTCAAAAACCCTGCAGCTGTGCAGACTGCCTGGACGGACCGAAAGTTTCATACTAAATCGACCAAATTCGAATTTATCACCAGCTATGACTATAGACCCGAGCCGGATAAGGAATATCCTTTAAGGCTTGTGTCTCCCAAGACCAGAAACATTCTCAATACCCAGGCCCTCATGAAGGACCTGCCGGAGGCTCCAAGGGTTCTGCTTCATCCCGACTTGATTAACGAACTGAACCTCGATGAAGGGGAAAGAATTCGCATCGTAAGCGCTCAGGATGCCATCGAGGCGCTTTCAGCCGCTGATGACACCATGCGCAAGGACCTGGTCTTCGTGACTCCCACCATTTGGCGCAACGATGACGGCGGCGTAAACCGCCTGCGCTGCGATACCATGAGCAATATGGGGCCCACTGCGGCAATGCTCGAGACCATGGTGCGCATCGAAAAACTCTAATTTCTTGCAAAAGGAGCATAATGATGAGTAACGCCCGGAAGCTGCAGGAAGCCTTCCAATATCTCGAAGAGCAGCGGAAAAGGGTCCTGGCGGCGGTCGAAGGTTTGACCCAGGCTCAAGCCGATTTCAGGTCTTCACCCGACGATTGGTCCCTCGGTGAAGTGCTGGACCATGTATGCCTCTCGGCGCAGAGCACGCTCGATCGCGTTAAGGGCCTCTGTGACGGCACGATCAAAGCCGATAAGCTGGTGGGGAAGGATGCATCCGACAAATTCCTTGCCGGTGTGGCTGACGTCAGCAAATCAGGCAAGGCCCCGGCGCCCAAAGAGATAGTGCCCTCGGCAGGGAAACCCGTGGCAGAGATATTTTCTTCCCTCGATAATATACTGGATGGCTCCAGGAAGGACCTGGCCCGATACGAGAACGACGACCTTTCTCAGTACAAATTCCCCTTCGCTACCTTTTTCGACTTGGACGGTTACCAGTGGATCAAGTTCCAGGGCGCGCATGAAGCCAGGCACATTCCGCAGATAGAACGGATTAAGGCATCGCCCGGTTATCCGGCATCCTGAAGACGCAGATTTCGGGGAACCTTTTTCAAAAAGGTTCCCCGAATTGCACTATGAGAGTATTTAGATAAAGTGGGGGGACATCGCTTTGACCAGAGAAGACTTTTTGAAAAATACCATCGAGGAGTTCATTGACTCCTGCCCGGGGAATCGCACGGACAAGCTGGGCGACGACAGCCCTTACTTCGACGGCCCGCTTGTGGGGTTTTCCAATGGAGACGACCCCCTGTACACCGAGTTTAAAAAAGTCATAGGAGATTACCACTTCACACCGAGGGAGCTCCTTGAAAACATGATCTCGGATGGCGACGCTGCGTCCAACCAGAATCTCGAAAACGTCAGCGTGGTGAGTTACGTCTTACCCGTTACGGAGAAGACCCGCGAGTCCAACAGGCCTCAGAAAAAGTATCCCTCAATCCGATGGGCGCACACCCGCGAGTTCGGCGAGCGCTTCAACGGAATGCTCCGAGACCATCTGGTAAGCGCCATCCGGGAGAGCGGGTATATGGCCATCGCCCCTCACGGCTCGAAATACTTCGAGATAAAGAAAGAAGAGTTCAACTCAAACTGGAGCGAACGCCACGCATGCTACGTGGCGGGGCTGGGCACGTTCTCCCTGAGCGATGGATTTATCACCTCGGCGGGAATAGCGCATCGGTGCGGAAACGTGGTGACCAACATGAAACTCGTCCCATCTCCAAGAGAGGCGGAGAACCATTACTGGAACTGCCTCCACTATCGTGAGGACGCCTGCCGCAAGTGCGTTGAGCGCTGCCCGGTGGGAGCCATCTCACCCGAAAGCGGGCACGACAAGGAGAAATGTCATTACCACGTTTACACTACATGCCTCAACGATAAACGCGAGGAATACGGCGTGGAATCTGCAACCGGCTGCGGACTTTGCCAGACGAATGTCCCTTGCGAGTTCTCCGTCCCTCCAAGCCCCATGCAGGCGGAGTAATAGGTATAGAAGGATTATTTACAAGTTGATCCGCGCTTTGCGTATAAAGTGCGGGTCTTAAGGCCTGGTAGCGGTTCCGGTGCAGGCTTTTCAGGCCGTTTTCGGTACTTCAAAACCTCGTCGCACCCCTTTTCTCAATTTCACCTTCCAGAATCTTCTATTAAAGTTCTACATATTCAGCCCTTTGATATTTATCTATTTCAACAGTAACCTCATGAAAAAATAAGTCACCAAAGCCCGAAAACTGTTGTAATAATATAGATGCGATTTGAAGCGAAGACTGGAAAATTGAAAGTCGAAGGGAGCAGCATATCTCCGCCCGGCTTCCGTTGCCGGGCCGGAACTCCTGTTTGTTAACAGATTGGCATGAAATAGCACTTTTTAAATCAGGGTCATACGGACTCGGAAAGCCGATAAACATGAATTCGGAACTATTTCCATTATTGCTTATTACGCTTTTGGCCGTGGGCGTCCCCTTTTTATCCAGCTGGATGAGGCCTGTAATACTGCCCATCGTGGTGGGTGAGATAATAGCCGGGATAATAATCGGAAAAAGCGGTTTCGATCTGGTGAGACCCACCGAAGCGCTCAGTTTCCTCTCGGAATTCGGTTTTTCCTTTCTTATGTTTCTTTCAGGCCTGGAAATGAACTTCGAACAACTGCTGGAAATTCGAGGTGAAGGAAATGCAAGTTCATTCCTGCGGAGGCCCCTTTTCCTTTCGGGAGTGAGCTTCCTTCTCACCCTGGTTCTGGCCATAACCATAGGATTCATCCTCACTAGGCACGGTCTGGCACGCCACGGGTTACTGATGGGCCTTATCCTGAGCACCACCTCTCTGGGTGTCGTGGTTCCCGTACTTAAAGAGAGGGGGTTTACCATGA
>CAYVLI010000116.1:0-7400 GCA_964452105.1 uncultured Nitrospinota bacterium | reverse complement strand
TCGGGTCTCCTGATATAGAGCGGCAGGCGGAAGCAGCCAGAACTCTTTTAAGGGCTGTGCCGGGACTGGAAGTCCTGGAGATAGGGAGCAGCGAAACCCTGGGCCGCAACTGCTCGGGGAGATCGAGGGACGGCATGGGCCGGGAAGCCTGGGATGCCCTCCTCATGTCCTTCTTTCAGAAGACAGCCGATCTGAATGCAGACGTATTCGCAACCCTTTATCACGGCTGCCACCGGACGCACGCCTGCTATCAGGACAGATTCTCTTTTGCCATCGAGCACTACCTCACGGTGGTAGCCGGAGCGCTGGGCATCGAGTACCCGGACAAATATAAGGAATACATGCTCTGGAGAGACAGGGATCGTATTCTTGAAGACGCCAGGGATCGCCTGACTGCGAACCGGATCGAGCTCGACCTCGCCATCCCCCTTATCGACCGCGTTTTCGTCAATGGCAAGGGTTTTTAGCTCCCCTCACATAGGGGCACGGCGCGCCGTGCCCCTACCGTATCAAAAAAGTTTGGGGGGCTGTCCAAGGGTTTAACCTCGGTAGGATTTCAAAAGTGTTCCCGCAGAAAAGCGAACTTCTAATGGCAAAGCAAGATTCATTAGGGAAAGTCTCCTCCCCCTTGACGGGGGAGGAACAAAGGTGGGGGTGAAATTTTCCCGTCCTGTCGGGTCTCCGAACCCGGCATGTACAAATACTGTCGGGTGCGGAGACCCGACAGCACACAAAACTCTTCTGCAAAAAGCCTTGGGAAATGGGTTCGAGTGATAATCCTTCTTAAGAAGGGTTGCCTTCAACTTTTTGATAGACGGCAAGTTTATTTGCGTTTTTAAAAACGAGTATTCGCGCCTCGCTATCCTTCTCAAGCCATGTGTCGATTACATCCTGACAGTCTTTCGCAGGCTGCATCCTTATTTCCTTCAGGCTTGAATCATCCAGCGAAGAGAAGACGTGAATGGCGCTCACTTTACTTATGAGGTCATTCAGCTTTACTGCCTTATGAGAGTAGAGCACGTAATTCCCCCTGTTGACGGATATATCACCGGCGCATTTGAGCCTGTCGTGAAAATTACGTCTGGTCGCATCATCGTATGCGATACCGCCCGACATCTCCGCCGCGAAGAGTATCTCGCCCCCGTCGAGGACGACGTTCCTGGTCAGCTCGAGTCCGCGCTGGGCATGATATAGGTCTCTGCCCTCGTTCAGGTTCCCCGGGGAGACGATGATATATCTCTCCGGCTTTACGGAGCAGGCCATCAGTTCGTCCACTTTATCCATGGCTTCTGAAGCCGCTTTGCACGAATCATCCACAAAAACGTTTGGACCCACAGTGGCGATGGCGATTGCCTGTCTACCTTCGAGATAGAGCCGGGCCGCTTCGAGCATGTCCTCGGCCACCGGATTGCTCCTGCGCATCTCATCGGAATGAAGAGGATGCCGGCAGAAAGTGGAATCGCTCTCCAGCGCCAGGCTGTGGTTCTGCTCTATGGTCTTGAAGGCGGCTATTCCCGGGACGATGTTCTTGATGGGGTTGGAGTAGCCCGCGAAATAGTGCGGCTTCATGGTGCTGGGAAGGAGCACCGTTTCGGCGTCGTCTGCTATTGAATTAAGGAAGACATCCGTTTCTGCCTGCGTCGCTCCGCAACGAGTGAATCTTGAGTTCCTGCAGTCGTTGATGGCAACACTATTATTAATACCAGTATGGTCGAGCAATGTTTTTATATCAGAGGAAATCTCAACATTACCGCTGCCGGACGGATCGTGAGAGCCGGTGGCAATGATTACATTAACCTGTCCTGCATTTTGCAAGGCCGGGAGCAACGCCTTCAGGTAAATGCCGTGATTGTCGCCGCGGGTTCCGTCTTCCAGCAGGAGGCATACCCTTCTACCCGAGCAAACCTCTGCAACACCTGCTTCATGGACGGCCTCTGCCATGTCCTCATCCGAAGGGTCCTTCATCTCTCTCGGTTCATAGACACCCCCGAGCCTCTCTTCGGGTATATTAAGAGTGATGTTCCCCGATCCGTATGAAATTTCTATTTCTTTTGTGGTCATGTTTTGTAACCATCCGTAAGGTTTAATCGACCCATTCTGCAATTTACAACATATCCGGAAGCTCAAAAAACTGAAACCCGGAGGGGACAGCACGGACAAATGTCAACTACAAAGAATATAACGCTCAGGTGGTGGGGAGTCCAAGAGCTATCCTGAGGATGTTGACCACATCCAGGATATCCACGGTGGTATTGGAATCGATATCCACGGCGCATAAGTCCTGGGGGAGGGAATCCAGGCCCAGGGAAAAACGGCGGGCCTTTATTACGTCCACGACGTTAGCCGCTCCGCTGCCGTCGGCGTCTCCCTCGATAAAAGCACACGTAGGAACAGGCGCGTTGGTGGCATATTTAAGGTCATCATTAGTAGAGTCAAGGTAGCTGATGTACACATTGTCCGAAGCGTCAAGGGCAAGGGAGGTATATTTGCCAACGCTTCCAACGTTGTCAACTATTTCCGTAACCCACGCCCCCGAGGCTTTGGTGGCATATTTGAGATCGCCGTTTGTTCCATCGTAGTAGCTGATGTGCGCCTTACCCGAAGCGTCCAGGGCGATGGAGGTGTACGTTCCCACGTCTCCCACGCTGTCCACCGTCTCGGTTACCCACGCTCCCGAGGCGTTGGTGGCGTATTTGAGGTCAAAGTTAGTAGAATCATAATAGCTGATGTGCGCCTTACCCGAGGTGTCCGTGGCGATGGAGGTGTAGTTGCCCACGCTTCCCGTGCTGTCCACCGTCTGGGTTATCCAACCATCCGGACAGCAAACGGCATACTTTAGGTCATAGTTGGTGCGATCCCAGTAGCTGATGTGCGCCTTACCCGAAGTGTCCAGGGCGAGGGAGGTGTGCTGGCCCATGTTTCCCGCGCTGTCAACTATCTCCACCACCCATGCTCCTGAGGCGTTGGTGGCGTACTTGAGGTAGTAGGTTGTTTTATCACGGTAGCTGATGTGCGCCTTACCCGAAGTGTCCAGGGCGAAGGAGGTGCCCCCGCTCACACTTCCCACCGTCTCCATCACCCACGCTCCCGAGGCATTGGTGGCGTACCTGAGGTCGCCAGTTGTTAGACCCACATAGCTGATGTGCGCCTTACCCGAAGTGTCCAGGGCGATGGAGGTGTAGCTCATCCCAGCGACGTCAACTATCTCCGATACCCACGCTCCCGAGGCTTTGGTGACGTACTTGAGTGCTTGGTTTGAGTAATCGCGGTAGCTGATGTGCGCCTTGCCAGAGGCGTCCAGGGCGATGGAGGTGAAGAAGCCCACCATTCCTGCGCTGTCCACCGTCTCCGTCCGCCATGGCCCGCTGAGGTTTGCGTCCAACTTGGCCACGTAGGCGTCGCTGCCGCCGTTCGGGGTCGTATCGTAGGCGCCGGAGCTTGCCGGGAAATCTGTCGAGTGGGTGTATGCGCCGAAATAGATGCTCCCGTCGGGAGCCACCTGCACGCGCCCAGCCACATCGGTATCGCTTCCGCCGAAATAGGTGGACGCCTGCAGGGTGGTCAGGTCATCGGTCATCTTGAAAATAAACGCGTCATAGGCGCCGCCGTTGAAGGCCTCGCTGTAAGCTCCGGGGGTAGCGGGGAAGCTCGGCGAGCTGGTGTAGCCAGAAACGTAAAGGCTCCCGCTTCCGTCGAGAACCACTCCAGTGGGACGATCGAAGAGGCTTCCTCCTATAAACGTGGACGCCTGGAGAGCGGTGAGGTCGGTGTCAAACTTGACTACGAAGACATCCGCGTCACCGTTATGGGTGGTGTCATAAACCCCGGTGGTGGTGGGAAAGGCTGAGGATGTGGTACCACCTGCCGCATAGATGTTGCCTGCTGAGTCCACGTCTACGGACCAGATGATGTCAGAGGCCACATCAGCGCCTACGGTACCGAGGTAGGTTGAGGCCAAAAGCGTGGTCAGACCGGCGTCGAACTTGGACAGGAACCCGTCATAGGCGGCGAAGACTCCGCCGCCGTACGTTCTGTCATAAGCGGTAGTCGTGGTGGGATAGTTGGATGACGAGGTCCTGCCTCCTACATAGACGTTGCCACTGCTATCAATGGTTATGGTATAGGGCACCTCCCATACCGAGCCGCCGATATAAGTGGAAGCCTGTAGGGTAGTCAAATCAGAGCTGAACCTGGATATGGCCACATCGTCGGTGTTAAAGTCATTGTAAGTTGTATCGTAAGCGCCTGGAGTGGTGGGAAAGTCAATCGATGCGGTCTGGGACATCACGTAAATCTCACCGCCCGGACCCAGTGCGATTCCCCGCCCCCAATCATTGCCGCCGGTTGAGCCTGAATCAACGGTTCCGCCAAGATAGGTGGAAGCCAGGAGGTTTGTCAGAGTACTGTCAAGTTTCGCCACGAAGACATCTAATCCATTGATGTCGGAAGAACCGTTATAAGTGGTGTCATAAGCGCCGGTGGTAACCGGAAAATCGGAAGAATTGGTGGTCCCTACGATATAGACGTTCCCCGCCGAATCCACAACCGGTTGCCCGCCGGTATCGTCGCCCGTGGCACCGCCCAGAAAGGTGGCGGCAAGGAGTGTGGTCAAATCGCCGCTCAGCTTGGCGATGAAGACGTCCTGACCGCTTGTGCCCCCGCCATTGTAAATAGTATCGTAGGCACCCGTTGTGGCGGGAAAGTCGGAAGAAACGGTGGTGCCTGCCACGAAGACGCTCCCATCGGGAGCGAGGGTTACGCCGCCTGAATCGTCTCCGCCGCCTCCCAGGAAGGTGGAGGCCAGCAGGGGGTCTATGACCAGCTCTTTCGCCCTGTCGTAATCCCCCAGCCTGAAGCCGTACTCATCCCCCTTAACCACATAGGCGACTTCTACATATTTTTTCTCGACGCCCTCTTCCTGATAGGCTGCGGGCCTGGTTAATTTCACAACACCCAGTCCTGTCTCTATCTCAAGCTCTCCTCCTCTATTTACGGACAAACTTTCAGCGCCGTCTATCTTCACCCTAATTACGCCGGGATTTGCATCAGGCCTGAGAAGAAAGAGCTTCTCCACGCTTTTGTTATAGGCCTTCAACTGGAGCTTTATTCCCTCATAAATCTCTCCGAGGCTGACGGTGTTGTACGCGGGAATGTACCTTCTCCAATTTTCCGGCTTGCTACCTTTGAAGTAGTTTACTTTGGTCTCGACCCTGTCGAATGCTCTCACATCCTCAATGCTGGCGCCGACAAAGCTTTCCCTGATGGCCCACCCGCTTTTCTCGTTTTCCCTGGTTATCGAATAGACCACTTCTCCATCATCCTTGATGAAAAGGGTTCCCCAAGAGCTTTTGGCGTAATATGCGACCTTCCCGTTCTCTATCTGGCCCTGATTCTCGACGAAGGGAAGTCGCAAGGAATAGGAGCGGTTCAGGCTTTTGCCATTGCCTGCTTCCGTGGCTGCGGATGCGTAATCACCGAAGGGAATCACGAAAAAGAGAGTCATCAGAAATGCGAACATGAACTTCTTTAACATTTCAGAACCCATGGCTTCCAAGACTCCTCTTTTTCACCAGGTCAAGGTTACATGAATAATCCGTTGCGCTCTCGAAGGGTAAACAATGGGCCATCCCTTCGCGCGAGAGTATGGCCCATCAATAGATAATGCTGATGCTCCAAACAATATTTACGTTTTCACTTTTTGAAGAGATTCCTTGCCGGCCTTTATCAGCCTGGCTAATTCCACGACGTTTCGAACCGTATTACGAGCCGTATTCATACCGAAATCATCTTTCAGGACACCATGCCTATATTCCGGATCAAATTTGCCGGTGCCATTTAACGTCGCGTTGGCACCGCCTCCGAAGATGCAGCCGGCTCCGGAACCGACAGGTATCATCTTGAAGGTCATTATGCTCATGACCAGGCCCTGCAGCGTCGTTTCCACGCCGCTGTTCCTGAACCAACTCACAGCGATGGCCCCGGCAACCTTGTTCTTCAGGGCGTTTTTGTAAACATTTCCGTGTACCATCACCCGCAGTCTATCAAGAAGATTAGCCATATAGCCGGACATCCTGCCTATGTAAACCGGCGAGGCTAATATAAGCCCGTCGGCCTCCACCATCTCAGGGTAAACCTCTCCCATTACATCTTCGTCCTGGTACTGACAGAACTTGCCCTCTTCCTGCTTTGACAGGCACCAGTTGCATTGATTGCAGTCTCTGAGTTCGAGTCCTCTCTTCCCGTAGAGCGAGATCATGCTCGTCTCAACGTTACCCATCTCTTCGCCCGCCTTGAGGGCTTCGGCGAGTATGGCGTCCGTGTTCCCTTCCTTGATTGGGCTTCCGCTTATTCCCAGCAGCTTGATGTGCATCTCTTCTCTCCTTTCTTCGAGGTAATAATCAACGAAAAGTGCACTAAGCTTACACAAATGGCCAATAAAAATCAAACATCAAGCCTGCTTTTTAACCTGGATTCGTCATCAGTAACTAACTTTTCTGAGGGAGCCCTTTTGTAATTCCTCGAGGCGGGCTCTTCAGACAACCCTCCAAAAGCTTTTTGATATGGTAAGGGCACGGCGCACCGTGCCCCCCACCTTTCTAGGCCTCGCTTGTTGCGCGATACCCTTGGACCATAAAATGTTTCTGTGGGCATACGCCCGACAAACACCATCGTTCCGTAGGGGCAATCCTCGTGACCGCTTCGTAGAGACAATTCATGAATTGTCTCTACGCATTCAATTGCAAAGGGCGACCGCCGGTCGCCCCTACCGAGACAAAACCGTTTGCCTTGCATCCCCCTGAGAGTATAATAATCTCACCTCAAAATGTACCCCTGCCGATCTTCCTCCCTCTCCGTAAACGGGGAGGGCCGGGGTGGGGTTTCATTGTGCTGTCGGGTGCGGAGACCAGACTGCACGTTCTCACACGTCAACGAGCTCCGTGGGAATCTCCAGAAGCGAGACCAGATCGTTGAGAAAGCGTTGGGCTTCAGCACCGTCCACCACCCTGTGGTCGAAAGAGAGCGACAGGGGCATTATCTTCCGGACCACTATCTCACCCTCCCGCACTACAGGCGTGTCTCTAACCATTCCCACACCTAAAATCGCCACCTCGGGGTGATTGATGATGGGGGTGCCGAAACCCCCTCCCAGGGAGCCGAAATCTGTTATGGTGAAAGTGCCTCCTTTGATGTCTGCAAGGCTTATGGCCCTGGAGCGGGCGCTCTCTGCCAGTTTGCGCGCTTCCGTGGCTATTTCTATCAGATTCTTCTTATCGGCGTTTTTGACCACCGGCACCATTAGCCCTTCTTCAGTATCCGTTGCGAAGCCGATGTTGTAAAACTTTTTGAGGATTATCTCCTGATCTTCATCGTTCAGGGATGAATTGAGGTAAGGATGCTCT
>CAYVLI010000115.1:0-7419 GCA_964452105.1 uncultured Nitrospinota bacterium | reverse complement strand
CCTCGTCCTGAAGTTTGTAAGCGTACAGCTTGTTTATGAGCCCGATGCCTCTGCCCTCCTGGCGCATGTAGAGGAGCACTCCCTGCCCCGCTTCCGCTATTTTTTTCATGGCGCGGTGAAACTGCTCTCCGCAGTCGCATCTTTTCGACCCGAATGTGTCTCCGGTAAGGCACTCCGAATGCACTCTGACCAAGACGTTTTCCTTGCCTTCGATTTCGCCGAAAACCAGAGCGACGTGGTTTTCCTCTTTGAGGATATTTTCGTAACCGATGGCCTTGAAATTTCCGAAAGCCGTCGGGAGATCTACGGTCACGGCTTTGCGAACGAAGCTTTCGTTATGGATGCGGTATTGGATGAGGTCCTTTATTGTGACTATCTTGATGTGATGTTTTTCAGAGAACTCCATGAGGTCTGGGACTCGAGCCATGGTGCCGTCTGCGCTCATTATTTCGCAGATGACGGCCGCCGGGTATAAGCCTGCGAGCCTGGCCAGGTCAACCGAACCTTCGGTCTGTCCTGCTCTTACCAGCACCCCGCCCTCTTTGGCTTTGAGGGGAAATATGTGCCCGGGGCGCACCAGGTCATCGGGCTTTGTCCCGGGATCGATGGCCACCAGAATGGTTTTTGCCCGGTCGTAGGCTGAAATTCCGGTTGTGGTGCCTTTCTTGGCGTCCACGGAGACTGTGAAAGCGGTCTGGAAAGGAGCGGTGTTTTCTCCTACCATCATGGGTATGCGGAGTTCTTCTATGCGCTCGGGAGTCAGGGACAGGCATACAAGCCCGCGGCCGTTAGTGGCGATGAAATTGATGATCTCGGGGGTAACCTTCTCTGCGGCTACAGTCAGGTCTCCCTCGTTTTCACGGTCCTCATCATCGACCAGGATGACCATCTTCCCGTTGCGGATGTCCTCAATGGCTTCTTCTATGGTGTTGAATTTAATTTCCTCCATATACGTCTTCTCCCGCAGGCAGCTACTTTTTTCTATTGTATGCTCGAATTACCGGGCAGCGCCCTGGTTGCGTTCGGATATCTTTACTACTCCACGGTGATCCGTCGCCGCCTGAAACTGCGCTCCTCCGGTCTCGTCGGATATTATTCTGAGTATTTTCGGGCAGTCGTTGGTACCTATGAAAATAGAATGAATTGCTACGCCCTGCTTCTTCGCAACGGTCCTCTCTGCTTTGACTTCCCAATCCCCCTGGGTAGGCACGCCATCGGTAATGAAAACGATATGTTTGTTCCGGTGGCGCTTACTATCGAACTCAAGAAGTGCGTCATTCAGGGAGCGCTGATAATTGGTGTATCCGGAGCACTTGATGTTGCCTGCTTTCCGGAGGACCTTTTCGTAATCTTTGGTAAAAAAACGACCGCTGTCTTTGTATTTCGTGGACAGGTGGTTGAACTCTATGTAGCCCACCCGCATTCTCTTTTGCCTGGCCATATCCACCAACCCCACTATAACGGCCGAAGCCCATTTCGAATATCGGCCCATCATGGACGAGCTTACGTCGCGCAGGATAGCCAGTTCGCCGCCGCTCTGCTTCTTTTCTCTTTTATAGACGCGGGGTAGGGTCGGTGTGGCGTCAGCGCTCCATATGGAGCTTTCTACGGGGTCGGTGTCTAATATGTCGTCAAGGTCTCGCATCTGCTGCCAGGTTCTGGGCTGGCCTCCACGGTGTGGTATCTGGTCGGCGATGCTTTTCTCGACCTTGCCCTTGATAACCTTGAGCAGCAGTTCGATGTTCTCTATGGTCTCTCTCTGGAGGTACTGTTCTTCTTCATCACCCCCCTCCCCCAGTTCCTTTCGTATAAGGGAGGACATGGATTTATCCAGTACCTCTTTCTGTTCGCCCTCTTCGGCCGCCTGTTCTATGGGTTCCCCCTGTTCCTCGCCTTGCTCCTCCATGTTCATTTCGTCTGCCTGTTCGGCTTGTTCCTGGGGGTCAGGCTCCTGTTCCATGGCTATTTTTTTTTTATTAATCACCTCTTCGGTAATCTCTTCGATCTGCTCGTGCACTTCGGGGGGTATCCGGAAGGCGGTTATATATTTCATGACCCTCAAGTCCTCGAGGATCGCTCTGGTTCTTCCGGAGAGGACGGCCTTGGCTTTTATTATCTTGAGAGCTTTGACCAGAAACGTACGGTCGGTGATGAGCGAGTTGCTGTCGTCCAGCTTGTAGTCATTGATGAGCGTGGACAGCAGGTCGAGCAGCGCCTCTTTTACCTCCGGGGGAATTTTCACGGAGACCATCAGTTTGTAGGCCTGGTCGAAGATACTGCGGTCCACTGAAGGCACTATTTGATTGTGGTCGATAAGGGAATCGGCATACAGGTCTATGAGTTTCTTGGCTTCATCCCACATATTCTGCTGGATGAGGCCTATGGCTTTGTACTGAATGGTGAAGCGGTCTATATTAGCCGGGTCCAGAGGCTCGTTATAATATTCGTCTTTTGTGGGATTGCTGGTAGCTATAGCGGTGAGGAGGGGTATTTTTTCTCCTCCGTACTTTCGCTCGTTCAGGATACGAAGCATAACGTTGAGGGCTTCACCGGGCGCTCTGGATATGTCGTCCAGCACGCATATCTCCGCTGTCAGTATTCCGCCCTTCTTTATGCTCTGTTTTATCAGTTCGCCTTCGGTGCTCTTTTCCCTGGCTATTACTATGTCGCCGACCAGTTCCGCCAGGCGGGTGTCCCTGTGAAGTTGGTAAAAGTAAAAGTTCAGGTCCGCTGCGTCTGCGGTTATTTCTGCAAGCATGGTTTTAGCGGTTCCAGGGGGGCCTTCCAGATATATATGCTCCCTGGCGACGACACCGAGAAGGATGGCCTCCTTCATATCATCGTGCCCCACCACGTATCTGTCCATCTCATCCGAGATGGTGGCGACTCCTTTATTTACGTCTTTCAAAATCTGCTCCTGAAATTTTTGTGGTTGTTGTGGTTTTTTGAACTTGTTGCTCGCATACCCTTTCTACGGAGCTTTCAGCGGACAAATATTCTATCAAGATATTTTATCACCCATTATTTAACAGTCAAGGAGGATGAAAAACCTCTCCTTCTTCCCGGGGCGCTTCCCCTGTCGGCGCAGAGATTTGCTTATAACCATAACAGGGGGTTAGCTGAACAGGTCGCCACTTCTGCTTAACCGTTGGAGAGGGTTCTTATTGTGCGACCTTTTAACACCCGAGCGCTTGAAATTTTCCGTTTGTGGCAGTATCAGCGGTTTTCCTCTTAACCGCGGGATGGCAATGCGGCAACGGCTGTCCCCTGAACGGTCTTCTGGCCTTTCTGGGTCTCAGCCCAAATATCCATTTCGATAAGGTTCTGGCCCCCTTCCTGGAATTTCCGAGTAATTTTGCCCTTGCAGGTTATCGTATCCCCCGGGAAGGTTACCGCAGTAAAACGCGTTCCAAATTTTTTAAGCGTTCCTCTGGGCAGCCAATTCGTCAGAAATTGACCCGCGAAGGCCATGCTTATCATGCCGTGGGCTATAGGTTGATCGAAACCGGCTTTTTTGGCGAAATCCTCAACGGTGTGAAGTGGGTTAAAATCTCCTGAAGCGCCGGCGTATTTTACGAGCTGGACCCTGGTCATCGGTTCTTTCACCAGTTCTGGTATGCTGTCACCTTCATTAATGTCTTCAAAATATAGCTCTTTCTCTCCCACGAGCATGCCTCATTTAATTAGTATTAAACTTAACTTCTTTTTACTATAGTTACAATTTGATTATAAGTTGTTGTACGACCATGTCAAGCCTTTTTTGGGAAGGTTTTGTCAGGCCAGATGCTGCTGGAAATCCTCTATCAGGGCGTTAAAGTCGGTTAATGTAGCATTCGCCCATCGAGTGATAACCTCCGGCTCTGTTTTAAAACCGGCGGCCCAGAGTTCCTTCAAAATATCGCCCGAGCCGGGGTTCCTGAACCAGTCCTCGTCATATTCTTCTATCATTCGCCTGCGAAGATGAGCTTCGAGGCTCCATGCTATCAGGTTGGTGGCGTTCCTGAACCAGGGTGGGATGTCTATAAAGCGCCTCTCCGGGGGGTAGTCCACCCCCGTTGCATGGTGCATCGATTCTCTGAAAAGGCGTCCATCATCAGAGGGGGCGTTCGAGCTCATCTCCAGTTCGTACATGAAACGGCCTGCCTGTGCTCGTACGGAGTAGAGTTTTTCCAGGTAGGCTGTGCGTATCAGGTCCGGTTCATTTTCTATATCCAGATGCCTTTTTAGCCATAGGGGCTCCCTGAGGAGGGAAGCGAACAGGAATGCGAAGGTTTGTGGTATGGCGGGTTTCCCCGCGTACCGGAAACGGGCGGGGAGCCCGGCGCTCATGTTGGCGAAAAAGAGAGCTCGACCAAGCTCATGGAACACTGAGGTATAACCGTTTAATCCTGCGCACGACGAATAATAGAGGATAACTTTTTCCGGCGTCTCAATAGGGACGCACACAGGAAGAGCGTTCTCACTTTCCATGTTGTACAAAACCGGGTTTTCAGGCTCTTGTAGCGGGAGGCCCATATCTTCCATCGTATCGAGCAGGAGGTTTCGGGGAGACTGGAGCGGAAGCCGGTCGTTATATTCATTGCATGAAAAGGCGAAAAGTACGTCGTTGCGTTTCATCTCTGAGGGGTTCAGTTCTACCATGCGCCTTGAGAGCCAGCGCATGTGGTCTCTGAAGATGTCCTCGGTTTCACTCAGCAGTTCCTGGCAATTCTCCTTTAACTTGTTGAAATCTGTTCCCCAGAGGAATCTCCACATCTGCTCGATGGATGTGAATCCCAGCTCCATGCACCTTTCGTGGGCGCTTGCATGAGCCTGGGAGAGGTATGAGTTTATCTCGTTGATTACCTTTCCCCGCTCCTTCTCCATGACTTCGCGTAGATATCTTTCCTTTTGTCGCATTGTCCAGTATTCGGAGACCGAATAGGGTATGTCCTCTTCCCCGATTCGCAGGATGCGCGAATTACAGATGTCGGAGACATCGTCCTCGATTTCCACGAAGGGTCTCATACAGCGATGCTCTGCCATGACCATGAGAAGGTTTTTAAGTCCCGAACCATCTTCCTGTATTTTTGAGGCTTCCGAGAGTTCAGCAAATAGCCGGGGGTCGGAGAGGGATGGGTATTCGTCGTATAAGGAAAGGCTGGAAGTTTTTTTTCTACCTTCTATCTGCTCTTGTTTGAGCAGGGCTGTTTGCAGAAGGAATTCGTTAACTGTTTTTTCCATCTCCTGGAGTTTTGTTGAGTCCGACATTTTACCGTAGCCGCTCCGCGAGTGAGGCAAAGTTTGAAGTGTGGATGCTTTGACGTTCGAGAGGTATTATATATTAATGTAAACTAAAATAGTCCATTGTAAAACCACTATGGAAGGAAGTTAAGCGAAAGGCATCGCTTCGAAACAGACCTTGCAAAATGTTCCTGGACAAATTAACTTATTGACATTTAAAGATTTTCTGCTAACTTAAAAAGCAAGTAGCCGTGTTTATATAACAAGCGTACGATCTCTATGACTTGGGTGAAAAGGATGTAGCGAAAAACCGGCTATCCCCACTTAATTGAAAAGCCTCTCTGAATGGAGAAAAGAGGTAACGGGGTGCGCAAAAGAAAAAGGCTGTTCCTTTATATACCGTGTGTGATCGCGGCCCTGGCAATTATTTCCCTTCTGTTGTTTATCTTCCTGTTCAACCTGGATAACTACAGGGATTTCTTCGTAAAAAAGATGGAATCTGCGTTGCACCGCCCTGTATCCATCGGGAAGGTAGAGGCCGTTATCTACAAGGGTTTGAAAATCCGCTTTAGTGATTTCACTGTCGGGGGTGAGGATGGCTTGCCCTACTTGCTCAAGGCGGACCATCTCGATGTGAGCATACATCCCTTTTCCATTTTGAGGCGGCGGATTTTCATCAGCAAACTGGAGCTGGAAGGTCCCACAATCTACCTGGTCAGGAATAGGCAGGGGAATGAAGGCGGAGGTGGTGACGCGACCGGGGGGGTTCTGAAGTTGCCGGCCTTTGGTGGCGGCAATATGAAGTTGCTGATAAAGAATTTTGCCGTTTATCGAGGCAGGTTTATTCTGGTGGATAAATTCCGCGGGGGCGAGAGCACGGTCTTCGAACTCGATAACATGGACCTGTTGATAAAGAACCTTTTGTGGCTGGATGCGCCCTCCGTCCGCCTTACAGGCCGATTATTGCGCCCGGGTGTTGGTGGAGAAGGCGCTGCTGTAAATATCAGAATTAAATTCCTCAAGCATCCCTTTAAGGTCCCACTGAGGGATGTGCCTGTTTCGGCCTCCATCAGGCTGGATGATTTCCCTCTCGATGAGTTTTTCCCGCATCTGGGGAGGAAGCATGGCCTGGAGAATTTTAACGCTTTGCTGGATGCGGAGGCAGCTCTGACGGGCAGTCAGGCTGAAGGCTTCAGGGTGGAAGGTTCGGTGAACTTCAGGTCGCTGAGCATGAACGTGCCGGCGTGGGATGACCGGCAGTTTGCTCCCCACGAAGCTTCTGTGCTGTTCAAGACCTATTTCGGAGAGGATGTCATAAGGTTCGATAACCTGACCTTGAATCTGGACGGCATTAAATTGAACGGGAGCCTGTTGCTGGATAGAAATCCTTCGCCGGGCAGGAAACTGTATGCCAGATTCGATTCCAGCCCTTTCGACCTGGATGTTGCAAGGAGATACCTCCCTTCCAGAAAGCTTCCTTCAAGGTTGTCAAAGATTTTGGAGAGTGTGACCGGGGCGAAGGTCCAGCTAAAAGACGTTGAAGTAATGGGCACGCTCGAACAGCTAAGGAAATGGAGCAAGGGAGGAAGCGGCGCCGATGTGCGGGGGACGATAGCCTTTAAGGATGTCAGCGTGGATGTGAGTGATGACAGGTTACCCCTGAGGGGGATGGATGCTGAATTCGTTCTGGATGGGAATGACCTGACGTTTGAAATCTCTAAGGGACGGTTCATGAATTCCAGCATTAAAAAAGTTTCGGGCAGAATAGCCGACATCTTCGAGGAACCGTTGCTGACGGCCAACATTTCTGCGCATGTGGACTTCGCTGATGCTTACAAAATTATATCTCTGAGGAGGGATTCTCTGGTTCCCGGTTTCCTGGGCCGACTGAAGGGGCTTGATGGAAGCGGGGATCTTATTCTTAATCTGGCTCGCAAGTTGTCCGGCAAATCGACTTCGCTGGTCGGCGAAATCTATTTATCAAAAGTTTTCATAAATCATGAGGATTTTCCTTTACCTTTCGAGGATGTGGAGGGGAAGGTCAACTTCAGCGGAGATTCGTTCGACTTCGATGGACTGAGGGGACGTATAAGCAATTCGCCCTTCAAGATAACACTGGCTGGTTTCAATTTCAGGGATGAATCCCCTGCGTTATCTTTGCGAGGAAGTTTCTTGCTCGACCATGATGATTTGAGC
>CAYVLI010000114.1:6191-7438 GCA_964452105.1 uncultured Nitrospinota bacterium | reverse complement strand
GCCGCGGGGGCCGGAGTCGGCATAGGCGGCTCCTCGGGGTACAGGATGGTCAAAACACTGCCTGCTGGAGAAAAGCTGGTCGAAAAGTACGATCTGCCCGATTACGGTGAGCTGTTACTGAGAAAGTTTGTTAAAAGAGCGTCCAGTGAGCTTCCAGGCTGGCCCAAAATGATCGCCGGGAGCAGCCCGGTTGAAGAGAGCTACACCGATACAGGTCCTTTTATAGAGCTTCATCTGCACGAACCGATTTTCAAGACTTTCGGTATTTTGAGTTCGGCTGGTTTGGAAACAAGAGTGGTAGTGAAAATCAACAGGGCCGACGGCAGCACAATTTTTCAGGGGACCGCCCATTATATGTCTAAATACTATGGCAGAGACAGAAAGTGGAAGGAGTTCGAGGCCCATAACGGCAGAGTGATGAGGGAAGAAATTGATTTCGCCGCTGATGCGGTCGCCAAGCAGATAGTCGAACTGTTCAAGGAAGCAAGATAATGAAATGGCAGGAGCGAGTCTCAGACCCGCCCCTCGCATGGCTCTATAACCCACACAAACCTTGACCCGAAATGGAGCCGTCTGTTATGCGTCAACGCCCGCCTGGCCCAGCCTGAAAGCCGCCTTTTTGGCTTCATCGTTGTTATCCACTTCGCCCCTAACATAGGCCGAGGCCTTCAAACAATCCACGAAATCCATCAGGCAGAACTTGCACAGCATCCGGAATACTTCTTCAGTCGGGTTGCTGATGGAAGTATCGGCGTCTCCGCACACGGTTATCAGGCTTATCTTTTTCCCCCTCATTTCAGGCAGGTACTCCTTGTGCCACTTCCATGAACCGTCGTACAAAGAGCACCACCTGTCTATGTATGCCTTCATCTGCGATGTCATTGACCAGAAATAGATGGGCGCCGCATGGATTATGTAATCGGCCTCCCTCACTTTTTCCAGTATGGCGTGCATATCGTCGTCTATCACACAGATGCCTGTCTCGTTACAGCCCATGCAGTCGTTGCAGCCATGGATGCGATTTTCGTTCAGGACGATCTTCTCCGTCCTGGCCCCCTTCTCCGCCGCACCTTTAAGAGCCTGCTCCAGCAGCAGGTCGCTGTTGCCGCCCACTCGCGGACTGCCCATTATCCCCAGTACATGCATTATTCTCTCTCCTCAAATTTTTGCTGCCTCTGAGGCGGCTCAGGCATATTCGCTTATCTCTCCCACCGGTACGTTCTTCCTCAGTATGTTCCGGGCGATGA
>CAYVLI010000114.1:0-6091 GCA_964452105.1 uncultured Nitrospinota bacterium | reverse complement strand
CGCGGCACATCTCCAGGAGCATCTCCGCCGTGCCTATGGCCCTGCCGCCGTGGCGGCCGCGACCCGACGCATAGCTCTTGCCGAAGACATCCAGACCATATCCTTCTTCGCCCAGCAGGTTTTTGGCAGGCACCGCGCAGTTCTCGAAAATCTCCTCGCACTGATGCATGCCCCGGTTTCCCATGGTCAACTGCACCTTGGATACCTTGAAGCCGGGCGTGGTGGTCTCAAGCAGGAAGCAGGATATGCCTCCCTTGGCCCGTTTGACCTTGTCCGTCACAGCGAATACTTTTATGAGATCCGCTACATCGCCAAGTGTGGTAAAGCGTTTGTTGCCGTTGATGATGTAGTTGTCCCCGTCCCTCACCGCCGTGGTCTGAATGCTGGCCACGTCCGAACCGGCGTCAGGCTCGGTCATTCCAATGGCTATGAACATTTCGCCGTTGCAAAGAGGCCGGAGATATTTCTCCTTCTGTTCTTTCGTGCCGTATTGCGCTATCATGCTGTCGCCCCCGGCATGCAAGAAGTCGAAGGCGTCGATGGTCCTTCCGAACTCCTCGGCCACCATCACCCTGCACAGCAGCCCCTGCCCGCCGCCGCCATATTCATTGGGCTGATCCAGTGCGTATATGCCTATATCCACCGCTTTTTTAGCCAGCTTCTTCATCAGATCCTTGGGGAATTCGTTATTGCGTTCGATCTCTTCCTCCAGGGGTTTGCACTCCTCCTGAACGAACCTCCTGGCCACACGCTTTAAAGCCCTGTGCTCCTCAGATATGGCGAAATCCATCTGCTCCTCCCTTATCCCTTTTTCAGGTTTTTGATTTATACCGAAAATCCCACCCAACACGATAGGAGGCGGTCGAGCCTTAATTATTTATATCTTTTATCCCGCACAATGAACAAAGCTCAATTTATTTCCAGCAATTTCCTGAGTTCTCTCTCTACCCTCTCTCCTATCCTACGGGCCTCGCTTCCCGTTTCTCCCTCGACCGTTATTTCTATTTCCAGGGAAGTTTCCCTGCCGAAGGTCTCCGGATGCGACTTGATGTGAACACCTTTATGTTTCTTCACCAGGCTCTCGATAGCCCCGGCCATCTCAGACTCATCGCCGACGCCGCTCCTGATGCGCCCCTGCCATCTATGCGACCCCTTCAAGAGCTTGCGAAGAATTTTCTTCACCGAGCCCTCAAAGATGCCCTTCATCTCGGCGGGCACTCCAGGCAGGCAGATTATCATCCTGGGTCCCTGTCGCAACAATACTCCCGGCGCCGAGCCCACAGGATTCCCGAGCATCTCTGCCCCCCTGGGCAGCCAGGCCATCTTTTCCCGGGCCGGGTTGATCTCCGCCGCATCCACGTAGCCCTGACGGTAAAAATACCTGTACCTGCGCCTTACGAAAGAGAGCGCATCCTGATTGAGCACCAGCCTGCGCCGGGTAGCTCTCGCGATCCCCTTCAGGGTGAGATCATCGAAGGTAGGCCCCAATCCACCCGTGGTGATTATGCATTCAGCGCCTCTCCCCAGTGCCTCCCTGATGGAGCGGGCTATGTCATCCACGTCGTCATCCACCGCCGTGAACCTTGAGATTCTGCCGCCCATGCCCGAAATCTGCCCGGCCAGCCAGAAGGAGTTGCTGTCCCTGGTGGCGCCCAGCAGTATCTCTCTGCCCACGGCTACTATCTCTATGCCCTCCACGACAACCTCCATTCATCAAGGCTGTTTGCGAAGACCGGCAACGAATTATTTCACATTTGCCCTTTTCTGTCAACGAAACCGCCCACAGGGAACTTTGCTCTTCTTATGGAATATGGGTTATAATCTATGAAGTAAATATCCGGCAGCGTTCATCATATACTCGATATACTCGGAGGTGAAATAGAGTGAAAGCCATAATCGACGAGATAAGGGCGGACGACACTTCAGGCGCCATAGAGGTTACCATCAAAGCGGCAGAGATACTTAAAAAAGCCATAAGGTCCGACTCCTTTGCGACCGCCGGTGAACTGGCCGACCAGATACTCAAAACCTCAAAAGAGATATATGCGGCAAAGCCAGCCATGGCTTCACTTGCAAATCTGGCGGCATACTCGCTGGCGGGGGCCGAAAAAGCCACCTCCGCGGAGGATGGTATATCCATCGCCATCGGGAATATAGAAGAGTTCATCACCATCATGAAGGAGAACGTCTCCCTGGTGGCAGAGCATGTAGCCGCACACATAGAAGAAGGCAGTTTCATCATAACCATCTCCTACAGTTCCACGGTTATAGAGGCAGCCCTCCTGGCCCACAGGCAAGGCAAGAAATTCAGATTCTACTGCCTGGAATCCAGACCGCTCAATGAAGGCGCCAGGTTGGCCCAGGTGCTTGCGGGCGCAGGCATAGAAACCACACTGCTGACCGACGCATCCATGTTTCTGTTCATGGAAGACATGAGCATGGCCCTCGTTGGAGGAGACACCATCTCGGCCGACGGGCTTGTGAACAAGACAGGCACCAGTGGACTGGCCATGGCAGCCGACAAATTCGGAGTGCCGTTCTACGCCCTGTGCAGCAGCGAAAAACTTCTTCCCACAGCCATGAATTATCAGCCCAAGATGGATAGGTCCAACCCCCAACAGGTGCTCAAACGAACCCGTAAGAACCTGGAAGTAATCAACTGCTATTTTGATTGTACCCCGCTGGAACGAATCACGGGAGTGATTACGGATAAGGGCCTGATACATGGTGACATGATTATGGAGCATCTCAACACCCTGCCCTCGAGGAAGCATATGCTGGAAATCCTGCGGCCATAGAAATTATGCGTTTGGTCTGCAAAATTATAACCTCCCGGCAAGATGCCGAAAACTAAAATAGAGTACCTCTAAAAAGGCTTCTCGAAGTAAGAGGTGAGGTCCTGTTCACCATGCCTTCACCGCAACTCCATTCAAATGAGCTTTCAACTTTGAGTACAATAATTTTTCCTCAGATACTTTTCTGAAAAACGAGTCTTGCAGCGAAAAAAATCTTTATTAAAAAAAGTTTTAGCAAAAAAAGGGTTCAGTTTTAATTAAAAAATAACGAAAAAAATATTGTGTAAAAATTAAAATTGTGTTAACTTAAATTTGATGGTAGTTTATCGTTTTAATTTAAGGTTATTCTGACATATGCGGTTACGAATTAATACCTACAAGCCCTTGATAAATAATTAGCCGAGGGAGAATAAAACAAAAAATGCATTTATTATCTCCAAACGATAAAAAAAATGTCAGATGGCTGCTCCTGGCGGCATCCATTCTTGTAACCTCGCTGTTCCTTTATGGTTGTGCCGGGACAGAGGGGCAAAAAGGACTATCCGGAGCGAGGGCTTCCTGGCTGAAACAAGCGGCCATCACCGAAGCCAGAAAGAAGGCGAAGCTCCGCGTCCAAGCTCGCAAGGAGCTCAGGGCCAGGGTGAGGCAAGAAGTTAGGCAGCAAACAGAGGCCGTCAAAGAAGAAGCCGCACCCGCCCACAAACCCGCTGCCCCTGAGCTGAAGGCGCAGGCAGCGCCCCAACCCGAAAAGCCGTGGTTGACGGAGCTAAACGTATCCGAGTTCCCAGGAGGCGTTAAGCTGGATATCGGCGCATCTTCCACTCTGCAGTACACTTCCTACACTCAAGAGTCGCCTCCCAAACTCACCATAAACTTCATCGGCGCAGGAGCGGGAGCCTTAAGCCAGCCCCTCGAAATCCAGAAGGGACCCGTAAACCGAGTAATCGCAAATTACCTGAAAGATAAGGATATCACCCGCCTCGAGGTGGAACTCAGCGAAACGGTACCTTATGAAATTGGGCGCGAAGGGAACAGAATAATAGTGAGCCTGTTCACAAGAGTAGTTGAAGAACCACAACCGCTCGATAAACCCCCGGCCATCAAGGTAACGAATCTCAGGTACGACCTGCTGAAAGGGCAGACGCGCATAGAGGCGGATTTCAAGGGCAAGAACCCGCAGTATAAAGTGGTAAGGCTCAAAGAGCCCCTCAGATTGATGCTCGAGATTAAAGATGCCCTGGTTGAAAAGGAGTTGGAGCTCGAGCCGGAAAAACCGGCGGGCGCGCTCAAGAGAGTAAGCATAAGCCAGTCTGAAAAGAAAGGGCGCCCGACGGGTCGTATCGTGGCCCTGCTCGCAGAGTCCACCCCGTACATAGTCTATCAAGAGGGGAACACCATTAAGGTGGACATCGATAATCCCCCATTCGCGGCCGCAACCACCCAGGCGCCCCCGGAAGCCAAAGCCATGGCCACGGCGAAAAAAAGCGCCGCCGAGGGCGGTATAAGAGCGGTTATCGCAGAAGAAGCAAAGCAGAAAGCCCCCGCTCCCGAGCAGAGTAAAAAGTACGATGGAAACAAAATCTCCCTGGATTTTCAGGACGCAGAGCTATCCGATATCCTGCGTCTGCTCGCGGAGGTGAGCGGCCTGAATATTATCACCGGTCCGGGTGTATCGGGAAAAGTGAACATAAAGATGGGGGACGTACCCTGGGATCAGGCCCTTGACCTGATACTCAGGACTCAAGGTTACGATTTTCTGAAGGAAGGTACGGTCCTCTGGGTCGATAAGAAAGGTATCATCGAGAGAGAAAAGCTCGCCCGCAAGGAAAAAGAAAAGAAATTGGCCGAAGAGGAAACCCTGAAAGCCAAACAAACCGCGGCTCCGGCTAAGGGGAAAGCCGCGCCAGGCGCCCCGTCGGCCGAAGCAGCGCAAGAGTACGTAACACGCGTCTTTGCCGTCAACTATGTTGCTACCGAACGAAGCGGCTCAGGCGGACTCACCACCAGCGCCGGAAGCGGAGAAAGCAGCTCAACCGGCATAAGCACCATAACCACCGAAGACGCCCCGGATATCTGGGGAACCATAACCGAAGGGTTGAACATGATACTCTTCGGCGTGGCATCCACAGAGACCACCCGCTCCGACGGTCAGAAGATGCTCATAGTCAATAAGTTCGCAGGTGTTATTCAGATTACCGCAGCACCGGATGAGATGGCCAGGGCGGCAGAGTTCCTGGATACGGTGGAGAAATCCTTCCTGAGACAGGTGATGATTCAGGCCAGCATCGTGGAAGTGAACCTTTCCGACGATTTTCAAATGGGAATAGACTGGACGCTGGTGGGCGAAATAGCCGGCGACCTGAGCGGTGCCCTGGGCGGCAGAACCCTCGGCGCCCAGAAACTCATAGGTACAGGCGTCCCCTCTACTACCCCCACGGGCCTCTTCCGCCTGGGTATAACAGACAATGATAGCGTCACCCTCCTTCTGGACGCTATAAGTTCTCAGGGAGAGATACATACCCTTTCCAATCCCAAAATCTCGACCCTCAACAACCAGAAGGCGGTTATCAAGGTCGGCCGCGAAGAAGTCTTTTTCAACACGGAAACCACCGTAACTCAAGGGGTTTCCACCATCTCCGCCACGGCGCAGAACATAACCGTCGGGCTGGTCCTCGACGTCACGCCGCAGGTGAACCCCGACGGCAAGATAACCATGTGGATACATCCCAGCATCACCGAACTGCTGGAAATCGTTCAGGGGCCGGGCGGCGCCACGGCGCCCCGCCTCACCACGCGAGAGACCGATACGGTAGTCACCATGAAAAACGGGCAGACCCTTGTCCTGGCCGGTCTCATTCAGGACCGCAAGGAAAAACGGCGCACGGGAGTTCCCTTCCTGAGCAAAATACCCCTGCTGGGAGCGCTTTTCCGCTCCTCATTCGAAGCCAAGAGCAAGAGCGAACTGGTAATATTCATCAACCCCACCATCGTAGATGAGAACAAAATTACGGAAATATCCGCCGATGAGATGAAAAAGTTAAAAAATAGCCCCCGGCGTTTTTATCAGTGACATGGCGCCAGGCGGCCCCGAGGCCTGCGTAAAACAAAAAGCCCGGACTTGAAAGTCCGGGCTTCATTTTTACAGGCGGTGCGAAGATACTCTGCCTGCTGCATGAGAGAAAAAGACCGCATCAATTCAGCAATTCCGCCATATTCTTGCTCGCAGCCCTCTTGCGAAGTATGTTTTTGGCGCGCTTCTCGATCTGCCTGATGCGCTCCTTGCTCAGATTGAGTTG
>CAYVLI010000113.1:3629-7440 GCA_964452105.1 uncultured Nitrospinota bacterium | reverse complement strand
TGGAGATGTCGTAGCCCTGATTAATCAGGTTGGCAATGTAGAAAGACGAAACGAATGGGCCGGTTGATAGCATGAAGCTCACCTGGTCCAGGGGTATATCTCCGGTAAGTTCCTTCATATCGACCAGCATGTCTATGGGAGTCCCCTGGACTCCGACATCACCCTCGGCCATGGGATGATCCGAATCGATGGAGGCCTGGGTGGGTGTGTCGAAGATTACGTTTATTGCGCTCTCGCCGTTATCCACCAGGAACATGATCCTTTTGTTGGTCTCCACGGGCGAAGTGTAGCCGCAAATCTCCCGGCGGCTCCACATCCTGCCCCTGTACATATTCCTATAGATGCCTCGCGTGAAGGGGTATTCTCCGGGTTCACCAAGGTCCTTGGGGCGGCTCCAATTCTTTAGATCTTCCTCAGTATAGATTTCTTTCTGTTCTATGCCGGACCAGGTCTTAAGCCTTCGTGGCTTCTCGAAATAAGTCCGACCTATATTGCTTATATCTTTAGCCATTATTCCGCCTCCTCATGAGGAATGAATCGAGCGCTCCGGAAAACTATCCCTCTATGCTATAGCTTAATGATTAAAAATCAAGCAGTTTTTGATTATTTTATCTGTCGGAGAAGGATGCTTTATTTGAAGAAATTTGGCCATAAGATGATGATGTGCTATCATTGGTGCCGCTTTATCGATCTCAAAAAGCAGATCAATATAAATGGCGAGGGTGCAACACATATTCACCCTCAGTAATTATAAAAGAAGTGGCCGATAAAATCAGGAAACTCAAAACAGGCGCCCTTACCGTCCTTTTGAGCACAGCGCTCATTATTACCGGTTGCGCCGTCCTGCAAGAAGGGAGGGCGGTGTGGGTGGTGCGTTACAGGCTCACAGAGCCCGGTGCGCCGGAGAAGATAACCAACCAGGCGGAAAAGAACCATCTGAACACGCTCTTCGTCCAGGTGCACGGAAGGGCCGACGCCTACTACGAATCCGATATCGAGCCCAGGTCTGAAGCGCTGAAAGACCTGCCCCGCGATTATGACCCGCTCAAGGAAATTCTGAAGCAAGGCCATGAAGCAGGACTCGAGGTCCACGCCTGGGTAAACGCCTACTACGCCTGGAACAGGCCCCCTCCCCTGCCGGAATCTCCCATGCATGTGGTTAACCGGAGGCCGGACTGGCTGCTGACGGACGACCAGGGCCGCCGCATAGACGAATACAGCAAGGAGGAAATGGCCAACAACTGGATCGAGGGGCTGTATCTGGACCCCGCCATAGATGAGGTGCGAAACTATCTGACGGAAGTCTGCACGGAGATAGCGCGCAAGTATCCTGTGGACGGCATACACCTCGATTTCATGCGATACCCGGGGAGCGGCTTCGGGTTCAATGCCAAACTGCGAGACAGGTTTATTGCAAGATATGGGGTGGACCCTCTTCTCATAAGTAAAAAAGCGCGCTACCTTAAATCCGACCCCAAGGTCTGGCTGGCGGGAAAGGCTTCCTTAATCGACCGCTGGAATCACTACTATTACGCTCTATGGAACGCCGAGAAGTCTCGCGCCATCAACGAGACCGTCCGGCAGATTTACAAAAGCGTAAAGGCCGTCCGGCCGCGGGCCGTGCTCTCCGCGGCGGTGATACCGGATCCCGACAAAGCTTACTACTACTTCAGCCAGGATTGGAGAAACTGGCTGCGTGGAGGATACCTTGATCTGGTAGTACCCATGTCATATTATGGAGACATAAACAGGGTGCGCTCGCAGGTGGAAGCAGCCGCACAGGTCGCCGGAAAAAGCAGAGTCTATGCGGGCCTCGGCGCCTGGATAAAAGATACGAAGGCCATTTCCAGAGAGATAGCGATGTTGAGAGAGAGCGGCATCAAAGGTTTTTCGCTCTTCTCCTATGGAGGCATAACCGAAAAAGGCCCTTACCTGCACGACCTGAGGTACGATTCCATGCCCCTCGAATTCCGTCCGCCCGGACTCCTTCCCCGCATCGCCGGACGCATGACCGTAAAACCTGATGCAAATGGCTCGGATTGGCTGGATGAGCAATATGACTGGAGCAAGATCTCAGGGGAAGAAGCGGCGAAGATGGACCTAAAGCTTCTTAAAAAACTCGAAGACAGGCTCACGGAAAAAGCCCTGCTTGAGAAGGCGGTGGCAGCCGGGGTGAGGGCCGGAAATGCTGAGGTCTCCGAATATGCGAAAGCCCTGGAAGGAGAATTTTATTCGCGCCGGGAGTTTAATGACGCTTTGAAGGCGCTGGGGATGAGTCCCCTGGAAATGAAGCGGTTTCTGGAGCAGGAGATAATCCTCTACAAGTACATTACCGCGAGATTTTACCCTGAAGCAATGCCGAGGTCGGGCGACAAAGTAGAGATTCCTTCCAGCGCGGAAATAAGTTATATTTTCAGGGTGTTCCACTTCAGGGACGGTCGGGAGCGCCGTGAAGCGGCAAAAAAATTGATGGAGGCAGTATTGGCAAAACTTGATTCAGGAGAAGACTTCACAAACCTGGCGAAAAAGTTCTCTCAAGGCGGGAACGCAGCCTACGGCGGTAAAGCGGGCGCCATCTACTACAGGCCGGGGAAAAGAATCAATGATATTATATTCTCCCTCGAAGAAGGAGGGCACAGCCGAATCGTCAAAGGCAGCAACGGTTACTACATATATAAGGTCGATTCCTTTAAACCCCCTTACGAGGCCGAATATAAGAATCTGCAATGGAAACACAGGAGGAGAATTTTTCAGGAAAGACTGGCGATGTCCGTTGAACAAGCCTTAGCTGCGAAAGCACAACTAAAATAAATCAGGGGAGAAATGAAAATGATCATCGATGTTCACGCCCACGTGGCGCCGGAGAAGATAGCCAAAACGGTTCTGGAGAACCTGGAGCGGGACACCGGCCTGAAAGCTAAGGGGGAAAACACCTTATCAGGGATCAAAGCCCACATGAAAGCGGCGGGTGTGGATAAATCCGTGATACTCATACTGGCGCTGGAGCCGAGACAGGTCAGAAGGGCCAATGACTGGATAATCGAAAATCAGGACGAACAGATAATAGGCTTCGGCTCGATTCATCCAGACGACGAGAATCGAGTGGACGAGGTCCGGAGATTAAAGGAAAAGGGCATAAAAGGGATAAAGCTGCACAGCAGTGTTCATCACTGCCAACCCGACGACCCCAGGATGTTACCCGTCTATGAAGAGGTGGGCGAAGATATGATAGCCCTGTTCCATGCGGGGAAGTTCAGCAGTGAGGCCGACAAGGTGTGGGCGAGCCCGGCCGCTATCGCCAGAGTGGCGGAACTTTTTCCCGGGATGAAGATAATAGCCGGTCACATGGGCGGCCTGTACATGCTGGAAGAAGCCAAGCAAGAGCTATACGGTAAAAACCTTTACATCGAGACATCGTGGCCGCCGGGGCTGCACGTCCATCCTCAGGAGACCGTCCTGGAAATGATAAGGCTGCACGGAGCAGAAAAAGTACTCTTCGGAAGCGATTACGCCATGGGCAGCCAGATAGAGGACGTGGAATACATAAAAAACCTGCCCATAAGCGACACGGACAAACAAAAGATACTGGGTGAAAACGCAAAAAAACTGCTGGATCTGTAGAGTAGAAGAGCCAATGTTTGACATTAGACCGGATATATTAAGGGCGATAATGCGTCTTCGCCTCGAGGAGTTTTCCATCAGATGCCAGTCGGTTAATTCCTGCCGACCTCCTTCATGCGCTGCGGAGGCAGTAGAAATGGAATGCGCTTGATAATACGCATCCCTTCTGTTATATATTCTAAGAACGGCT
>CAYVLI010000113.1:2456-3529 GCA_964452105.1 uncultured Nitrospinota bacterium | reverse complement strand
AATGGAATGCGCTTGATAATACGCATCCCTTCTGTTATATATTCTAAGAACGGCTAAATACATGAATAAATAAGGATATTCCTTTTTCATCACACGCCTGAAAAACTTTTCAACAGAGGTGCGCATTCGTGTTCGGCATAGGTACATGGGAATTCATGCTTATACTTATCCTGGCACTCATAGTGCTCGGTCCCAGCAAGCTTCCAGGTATAGCCAAATCTCTCGGCAGAGGGTATGCCGAGTTCAAGAGGGCTTCCCAGGAACTGCGCGACAGCTTGACCAGCGAAGTGGGTATGAGCGATTTCCGGGAAAGCATAAACGATGCCAGGAGGTCGCTGGAAGCAGATATATCTATCGAGGACATACATCAGCAGAAGGAAGGCTCGAGTTTCCCCCTGGAGGAAATTAAACTATCCGACTTCGATCAAAACGATGGCAAAGAAATAGAAAGCGTGACTCACGAAACGCCGCAGAAATTGGATGACTCCCGGGAAAAAAGCTTCGCCGACAACTCTACTTCAACAGAAGGTAATCACAACCCCGGAATCGGTCCCGAAGTAGAAAAAGAGTCGGAAGACCTCGACAAGACGGATGCATCTGAGCAGGGGATAAAGGAGGATAACCTTAATAATGGCTGATGAAAAGGTTCCCTTCCTCGCCCACCTGGAAGAACTCCGCAAGAGGCTGATTATAATCTTCATCGCCATCGGGATTGGCTTCGGCATAAGTTATTCTCGCGCCGAGGACATACTTCTAGTCTTAAAGAAACCCTTCCCCGGAGACCTGGTAGCGCTTGCTCCCACGGAGGCTTTCATAACAATCCTGAAAGTCTCTTTTTTCGCCGGAGTCCTGCTGGCCATGCCCGTCATACTGCACCAGATATGGAAGTTCACGGCCCCGGGGCTCTACGATCGCGAGAAGAAACATACCATCCTTTTCGTCATCTTCGCCACCCTGCTCTTCTTCGCAGGGGCCACGTTCTGCTACTTCGCGATACTTCCCTCCGGATTAAAATTCCTCCAGCGCTTCGCACCCCAGGCGATCGATTCCAATATGTTCAGGCTCTCGGACTA
>CAYVLI010000113.1:0-2356 GCA_964452105.1 uncultured Nitrospinota bacterium | reverse complement strand
GCCGAGGCGGGTGTATATATGTTTAACGTACACGCTTCGGGCGGCGGGGAGATGATGCGCGCGGCCGCAGAAGCCGTGCACAGGGCCCGCCGACAGGAACCACCCATCATGCTGGCCGTCACCGTGCTAACCAGCATGGACGACGAAACCCTGCGTAAGGTGGGCTTCGGCTTCAATAGCAAAGAGGCCGTCTTCAACCTGGCCCGCCTCAGCAAGGAATCGGGCATGGACGGCGTGGTCGCATCCCCGGAAGAGATAATGGGCATAAAATTCGGCGTCAAAGGAGAGTTCATCGTGGTTACTCCAGGGGTGCGACCCATTACGACGCAGAAGGACGACCACAAGCGCTCCGCAACCCCTGCAAAAGCCATAGAGGCCGGAGCAGACTTCATAGTCGTGGGGCGTCCGATAAGAGACGCCGCGGAACCGGCCCAGGCCGCGGATCAGATATGCGCCGAGATAGCAAGCGCGCTCAAAGACAAAACCTCTTAACTATTTTGTAAACTGATGAACCGGAACATGTCTTCTTCAAGAGCCAGGATAATAGTCACGGGGCTGGTTCAGGGCGTATATTACCGCGCCGACACTCAGAGGGAGGCCGCACGCATGGGCCTCACCGGATGGGTGCGGAACAGGAGAGACGGAAGCGTCGAAATAGTTGCAGAGGGGAAAAAGGGGGACATCGAAAAACTGGTGCAGTGGTGTCGCCTGGGGCCGCCTGGCGCGGTGGTGGATAACGTCGAGGTGGAATGGTCGGAACCCGCAGGCGGGTTCGATAAATTTTCCATCAGGTATTGATTGTCGCAACACTTGCCTGACCCATCCTCACAGCCAATATCGGCAGAACATATTTCGTAGGTCTCAGTAATTACCTCCGGAGGGTCGAAAGAGAAGTTTTGCAAATTTCTTCAGAAGGGACATTATCGGCCCCGGCAGATTCAGCCTGCCTTCCAGCCGGTACAAGTTCTTTATAAAAAGAGTGTGCCTGTTTCTGAGCCTGTCTCTGAGGGAATTACGTGAAACTTTTTCAGCGAAAGTAATAGAATCCACATATCCGATATTTTTAAAATATTTTGACTTGAATAACGATTCCTCTACAACTTTTCTGGGTCCGGCCCACTCTATGGTATCATGAAAAGCCACCACACCACCCTCAACAACCTTCGGAAACCATAATTCGAAATCCGATTTTACAAATTCATATTCGTGCGACCCATCTATAAATATCATTTCGACAGGCTTATCAAAGTTTTCAGCAGCTTCTTGCGACGTGGAAACCAGGGGAATAATAACGTCATCTACCCGCGCATCCTTGACGTTCCTGTTAAACTCCTCAAAAGTAAAAATATCATCGCATTTTCCCTTATGTTCGGAAGAACCCGTATGAGGGTCAATGGCGTAAATCTTCATGTTTTTCCCTGCTTTCGATCCCCTGCCAAGCCATATAGTGGATTTGCCTTTCCAGGAGCCTATCTCAACGATAACTCCCCGTCCTTTGCAATTAAACGCAAGGTTATGAAGCAATACCCCTTCTCTATCGGTTAACCAGCCGTTGATATTATCCGTTAAATTTTTAATTTCACCGATTTCCATAATATCCTGAAGCCTCTCTTGCGGTGAGAGCTTCCTTTGATAGCTCATAACTGATATTATTATAAAGGCGTCGGGGAATTTTGTTAACTACTTTAACTGGATAATAATCAGTGGGACCATCAAGACTGCCGCCGCCGGTAAAGCTCGTCCTGGGCTTAATCTATTCTTCCGAACAGGGCGTAACCAGTGCGCTTGGGGACCTGTCAGAACGATTCGGCCCGGTGGACCTGGAGAGCGGACCTTTCCCTTTCGATTTTACTACCTACTATCAAAAGGAGATGGGCAGCGGCCTTACCCGGCGGTTCCTGAGCTTCAGCGACCTCATACCCAGGGTTCTACTCCCGGACGTTAAGCTTATTACGAATTCCATAGAAGGAGAACTATCCAGCTCCGGCGGGAGGACAGTCAACCTGGACCCCGGCTATCTCTCCGCAGAGAACCTCATCCTCGCCACCACCAAGGGGTACAGCCACCGGCCGTACCTCAGGGACGGCATATATGCCGAACTCACCTATATATATCATAAAGGGACATTCAATCCTCTGGGCTGGACCTATCCCGACTACAAAGATTCCCTGATCATCGATTTTTTTAACACAGTCCGCAAAAAGTATATGAATCAACTGACCAATCAAGGTTAAAATGATGCCTGCTGCTATTAAAACATGTCCTCCTTCGGGTAATGTAACATCTTTTGTGTCATGAGAAAGGAATGGGGTACACTATCGAAGGATTAAGATAGATTGGAGTGAGTTTAAAACCC
>CAYVLI010000112.1:4647-7495 GCA_964452105.1 uncultured Nitrospinota bacterium | reverse complement strand
AGGAGTTCGACTCGACCATCGGAATGGAAAAGCTGGAGGTGGTGCATATCAACGACTCGAAGAAAGAACTGGGGAGCCGGGTGGACCGCCATGAACACATAGGAGAGGGTTGTCTCGGCCTCGAAGCGTTCCGCAACATACTGCATCACCCCGTATTTCAGGAACTGCCGCTTATCCTGGAGACGCCCATGAAGGACGGCGGACACGCCAGAAACCTGGAGACATTGAAGAAACTCGCGAAAGATTAGAGGAAATCCCTGGAGCGCACTCTTTGGAGAAACCTTTCTGCTATAAAAGTCTATCGTGCTGTCGGGTACGGAGACCCGACAGCACAGAAACTGGCTGGTAACGGATAGCGCTGTGTTCAAGGATTTTGGTGAGCGTTTGAGCGAGTCTTTTCCATTAAGTGACCACTGAAAACTTATAGCTAATAGGGGCTGCATCTTGCCGCCCGGCTCCCAATGCGGGGCTCAAAGCCCCGCCTGTTAATAAGTGTGCTCTGAAAAAGTGGTTGTAGTGAAACAAAAAAAACGTAGGAGCGCCTTCCAGGCGCGAAAAATCGCGGCAAGATGCCGCTCCTACAGTTGGTTGGCGGATAAAAAATCCTGCAAGTTCAGAGACCGAGAACCCGCCTGGCGTTTCCCTCCAGCATCGCTTCCATCTCATCTTCGGTGAAAGGTTTTCCTTCCTCAGAGGGGGCGGTCAGTTTTTTAACCTGCTGCACCCATTCCGTCCTGGACACGAAGGGGTCGAAAGCCGGGCTGTCCGTACCGAAAAGGACCCTCTCTTTGCCGAAGCCGTCCACCACTTTCCTCAGAACGTGCCTGAACTGGCCATAGTTGTTCTTTGCCACCATCTGCCACGCCGAAAAATCGCAGCAAAGATTGTCCCTCTTCCTGCCGCACTCGACGAGGTCCCGCCACCAGTTGAAGCTCAGATGAGCCGTTATGAAAGTAAGGTCGGGAAAGTCGGCCGCGGCTTTTTCTATATGAGAAGGATGAGCATATTTCTCGTCGAAGGGTTTCATGAGCGGTCCGGAATGGAATAGAACCGGTATCTTTGCCTCCTGGGCAACCTCCAGCAGCGGGTAAACCACTTCGTCGGTGGGGTAGAAACCCACCACCGTGTGGAACTTCAGCCCCCTTGCACCCCATTCCTTAACGGCCTTGCTGCACATCTCCAGGGCGCCTTCACGCCTGGGGTCTATGTTGAAGAAGAATGCGAAACGGTCGGGGTTTTTCTCCTGCAGTTGGGCGAGCTGCCTGTTCTGTTCCTCGATGCTCATACCGGCCTCGCCCACGCGGCTGGCGAAGTCGACCGGGAAGAGGACGGTCAGCTGTATCCCCGCTTCGTCCATGCGCTGGAGCGTTATCTCACCCGTCGAATCCCACCAACCGGCCAGGAGGTTTGAAACAGCTTCTTCCTGCGAAGCTCCTTCGCCCCCGACGCTCCATCGCTCTGCGAAAAAGGCTGCCTGATGATTGTAGAAGGTCGGTGAAAGAGTGTCCTGCGACCAAAGGTGGCAGTGTATATCGATAACCATATCGTTCCCCCTCCCCGTAAAGATTATCTCGGATCGACTACCAGGTTGGCGGGATTGCCTTTGAAGAAGCTTATGATGTTTTCCACCGCCATATCCAGCCCCTTCTGGAGGGCTTCCGGCGTCTGGCCGGCATTATGAGGGCTCAGCACCACGTTTTCCAGCGACAGCAGAGGGTCTGAAGGCGCCACCGGTTCCTGATGGAAGACGTCCAGGCCCGCTCCCGCGATCCTCTTATCCTTGAGGGCATCGCACATGGCGTCCCTGTTCACTATTGGGCCCCTGGCGGTGTTGATGAGTATCGCCGACGGTTTCATCAGGTCAAGCTGCTCCCGATTTATCAGATCAATCGTTTTCGGCGAAAGCCTCACGTGAATGGAGACTACATCCGATCGCTTCAGTAATTCTTCCAGCGATACGTAGGTGAATCCTGCTTCTTGAGCGGCTTTCTGAGATGGATGGAAAGACCAGGCCAGCACATCCATGCCTATGCCTTTGCCCAGTTGGGCCATCCTCTTCCCGATGACACCGGTTCCCACAATGCCCAGCGTTTTACCGCAAAGCTGCATGAGCATGCTTCTGGGCCAGTCCCCTTTTTTCACCCTCACGTCCAGTTGGGGTATCCGGCGGGCCAGCGCCAGCATGAGCGCCAGGGTATGTTCCGCCACAGCTTCAGTAGCGGTATCGGCAGTGTTGGTGACGGCTATCCCTCTCTTCGCGCAAGCTGCCAGGTCTATGTTATCAGTGCCGGTGCCCCAAACCGATATGAGCCTGAGCTTCGGGGAGGCATCGAGGACCTTCTCTGTGAATTTGGAATAGGCGCGGATATTAAGCACCGCCTGGGCATCGGCTATCCTGCTTATGAGCTCATCTTCTGTTTCTGCTTTGTCGGTATGTACGGTGACGATGGACAGCTCTTCCAGCAAACTCAGGGGCGGTGTGTCTGAGATGACCGGAGGATAATCATCTGGAATGACTATTCGCACGTCTGTTATGGACATGCCTGGTTGTTGTAGCATCGTTTTACCTCTCTGCTATTCGGTAACTCCTGTAGCGATCGGGCCTTGCTTTCATCGGCCTATTTCCTGTATGGCTTATCCCTGTACTCCAGGTAGGCTTTCATGCCGCCTTGCTTCATGGCTTCCGCAGCTCCTTTGACCCACGCCTTGAACTCTTCTGTGCTGTGGGCGAGCTGGTGCATTATGAAGTGGTAGTCCCAGGATATGCTCTGTCCCTTCATGTCCTGTGTCCGGTTGATGGAGCGTTTGGTGAGCTGGACGGCCATGGGAGGAGTAGCGGCAATGCGGC
>CAYVLI010000112.1:0-4547 GCA_964452105.1 uncultured Nitrospinota bacterium | reverse complement strand
TTGATGGAGCGTTTGGTGAGCTGGACGGCCATGGGAGGAGTAGCGGCAATGCGGCGGGCCAGCTTAAGCGTCTCCTCTTCAAGCGCATCGAGCGTGACGATGCGGTTAATCATGCCCAGTTCCAGCGCTTCCCGGGCGGTGAAGGGATCGCCCGTCCACATCAGCTCTTTGGCTCTCCTCAGGTTGTTGAAGTCCCACGGCTCCACAAGGATTTCCAGCGAAGAAGCGGACATGCGCAGGGTGGGGTTGGTAAAAACTGCGTTCTCCGCCGCAACTATCAAGTCGCACATGCAGGCCACCATCATGCCGCCCGCCACGGCGTGCCCCTGTACCTGCGCTACGGTGGGCTTGAAGAGGTTCCTGATGTTCAGACATTTTTCCAGATATATATCCTGTTCATGATAATAGCGCCATTCGGACGGCACTTCACCCTCAGGGAGACCGTATTCCTTCTGCAGGGCTTCCAGCGATACCAGGTCCTCTTTCCTGAAAGAGATGTCGTGCCCGGCGGAGAAGTGCTTGCCGGCTCCGGCCAGGATGACCACTCGGATGTTCGGGTCGCTCTCGGCCTTCTTGAAGGCTTCGTCCATCTCGTATATCATCTGTATATTCTGTGTATTAGCCGTCTTGGGCCTGTTCATCGTTATTCTGGCGATGGTATCTAATTCTTCGTAGAGCACGGTTTCCCAGGCCATGTCTTCCCTCCCTGAATTGCTCTATGATATGAAATTTCACGACATTATACGCCAACGGCACCCTAAGAAGCAAAAATTTATGGAACCTGATAAGTGAGCTTATCCCTCATAGTTCATGATTTTGATTTGACATCAAAACGGCATGCTTATATGCTTGCACACAATCTAATTGTATGCTAATAATTAAGGCGTAGGCATTGTAAGGTTCGCTGACTCTTGGTTTCAGAGGAGATTACATGAAAGTCGACGAGTGCATATTCTTTCAACTTGCAAAAGCCAGCCAGACGGCGCATCGGTTCTGGGGTCATAAGATAAGCGGCTTCAACGTGACGCCAGCCCAGGCAATGATACTGAACTTCCTCTCCGACGAGGACGAGATAACTTCGAGGCATCTGGGCGAGCGAACACAACTCGACAGCGCCACCCTAACCGGGATACTGGATCGCCTGGAGGCGATGGAGCTAATTGAGAGGAAGGCCAATCCCGATGATCGCAGGGCGATATCGATATGTCTCACGGACAGGGGTAAGGAATTATCGGGTAAAACCAGAATGGCTATGGAAGAGGCCAACATGGAGTTCTTTGAAGGCTTCAGTCCCGAAGAAGAGGCGGACATTCGGAGCCTTTTAACAAGGATAAGGGAACAGCATGCCTTTGGAGTAAAGAACAATTAAAGGAGAATAGACTATGGCGGAGAAGCATGGCTATGAACGGTTCATCGAGCACCATAACACCTGGTTTTTCGGTCTGCCGGAATCTGAGGTGCTGATACCTTTTCTGCAGGCCCGGTTGACCCCAGAGGAAGCCGATTTCCTGGCCGATATTCCCTTCTTACCTAACACCATCGAGCAGTTGTCGGAAAAGCTGAATATACCTGCGGACGAACTCATGGCCAAGCTCGATCCCTTCGCCGAGAAAGGCATCGTATTCAAGGTGGAGGTGAGAGGCACGCTTCGCTACTACCTGAACGATTCCCTCTTCTTACTCCTGCGCAGCCCGTACTGGGCGGGCAAGGAGGATGAAACCACCAGGAAACTGGCATCCTACTCCAACAAGTATTTTTACGACAGCTTCGGAGAAAAGTTCGGCAGGTATGAGTACAGAGGACTTCGCGCCATACCCGTGGAGACGACCATCAAGGATACTCGTGAGATAAAGCCTTATGAAGACGTGGTCAAGGTTCTGGAAAAGGAAGAGATTTTCTGTACCTCCACCTGCCCCTGCCGCCACCGCAAGAACATGGATGACGACCATCCGAACTGCAAACATTCCACGCGTAACTGCCTCCACTTCGGACGACTGGCCACATATATGATCGAACAGGGGATGGGTGAGGAGATAACCCGCGAACGGGCCGGTGAGATACTCAAGCAGGCCGCAGAGGAGGGGTTGGTTCATGGAATGTCCAACGCTATAATGGGCGCGGATACCATCTGCAACTGCTGTTCGTGTTGCTGCCTCTTTTTCGAGTCGCAGAAAGTGCTCCAGTTGAACGGGCTGCAGTCGTCAAACTATTTCGTCGAGATAGAAGAAGATACCTGCACCGGTTGCGGCCTATGCGTGGAGCGCTGCCCTGCCGATGCACTGGAATTGGTGGATGAGGTTTCACACTTGATGAGCAAGTCGCTCTGCCTGGGCTGCGGCGTATGCGTTTATAAATGCCCCACTGAGTCCATGGGTCTTGTGAAGAGAGAAAGAGAGCAACTTGTTCCTGAGAGGATGCGCGACGCCGCCTTCCTCATGCTCAGACAGGACGGCCACGAAATCCCGGTGAGGTGAGGATTGAGGAGGAACCATTTTTCAGTAAAAAATCCCCCAGGGAATTAAGTAAAGGAGAAAAAAATGACAGATTGGACGCCTGATACGCTGGCGAATAGAGTAATGGACTACGCACGGATGCTGGGCGCCTCCTCGGCGGGAGTGGCCACGCTCGAGACGCTGGAGGGGGGGCCGCCTTCGACTGATTTGACCTACGTCCTGCCGGAGGCCAGGTCCGCCGTCAGCTTCGCCGTGCCCATAGACCAGTCCGTAATCGAACCTTATCTGTCCAAGGAGGGTAGGGACGCCCAGGAAAAGGATGCGGTTCGCGCCAATATGGTGGCTGCGGGCATAGCCAGTGCGCTGGAGAATTATCTTGAATGTAGCGGCTTCAAATCCAAAGCCCTTAAGGTCAACCAGGTCTACCGGAATGAAGGGGAGACGGAACTTGGCAGGAATCCCATGCTGCCGGACATCTCTCATCGTTACCTTGCAGCTCGTTCAGGAGTGGGTTTTTTCGGGTTGTCTGGTAACATCTTGACCATGGAAGACGGCGCAGCGGTCATCCTGGGGGCTTGTGTCACCTCTGCCGAACTGACCCCCACCGAGCCCATCCCGCCGGAGAAAAACTACTGTGACGACTGCGGGCTCTGCCTGAGCTCATGCCTCTCAGGTATGATGAGCGAGGATGAGAAGACCACCGTTATCATAGGGGATATCCCCTTCTCCTATTCCAGACGCCGTGAATATATGCGCTGTGGATTCGTATGTGGCGGTATGAGCGGGTTGCATCCTGAAGGAAAGTGGTCTACCTGGTCGCCAGGGCGGTTCCACATCCCTGAGAAAGACGAGGAGTTCGTCGATCTGGTTCGCAACACCATAGAGACCTACTACAAGAGGCCTGAGATGAGCGGCGGCACCTACAACGTCTTGATGAAGAGTAAAGTTTACACTACCTGCGCCAACTGCCAGCTCATCTGTCACCCTGACAAGAAAGAGCGTGCGGAGCGCTTCAAAACGTTGACCACAAGCGGGGTAGTCATCCAACATCCCGACGGCTCACTGGAACGCGTTACTCCGGAGAAAGCCGAAGAGCATATCGCCGTCATGGATGAAGAGACCAGAGCGCTTTACATGTAGATGACCTTGAGTCGTCGAATTATATGAAAGGAGGCCGATCATGGCCGAATGGACGCCGGATTCGCTGTCCGAAAGGTTAATGGATTTTGCAAAGCTGCTGGGCGCCTGCTCGGTGGGCGTCGCCGACCTGCAGACGCTGGAGGGCGGGCCACCCTCGACAGATATAACTTATGTCCTGCCGGAGGCCAAATCCGCCGTCAGCTTCGCCGTGCCCCTGGATCAGTCCCTCATTGAACCCTACCTCTCCAAGGAGGATAGGCGTTCGCATGAGAACGACAACTTCCGGGCCAACAGCCAGGCCGGTGGAATAGCGATGGCGCTGCAAAACTTTCTGGAGTTCAACAGTTTCAAATCAGTAGCGGTGAAGGTTAATGAATCCTACCGCGACGAGGGGGAGCGCGGTAAGTACTCCATGAACCCGGATATCTCGCTTCGCTATCTGGCAGCCCGCTCCGGAGCGGGCTTCTTCGGCCTATCTGGCAACGTACTCACCAAAAGCCACGGGGCGGCGGTCATCCTGGGGGCCTGTGTCACATCGGCGGAACTGACCCCTACAGAGCCAGTACCTCCAGAGGAGAACTACTGCGACGACTGCGGCCTTTGCCTGAACTCCTGCCTCTCGGGAATGATGGATAAGGAGGAGAAGGCGGATGTGGTTATAGGCGATATCCCCTTTAGTTATTCCAAAAGGCGCGAGTATATGCGTTGCGAATTCGTTTGCGGCGGCATGAGCGGGTTGCATCCTGAGGGTAAGTGGTCCACCTGGTCTCCGGGGAGATTCGAGATTCCGGAAAAGGACGAGGAGTTCTACGACCTTATGCGCAAGGGCATCAAGGCATATTACCAGAGGCCGGACATGGGTGGCGGGACCTATAACGTCCTGATGAAGAAAAAGCTCTACCTCACCTGCGGCAACTGTCAGCTCCTGTGCCATCCCGACAAGAAGAAGCGAGC
>CAYVLI010000111.1:0-7525 GCA_964452105.1 uncultured Nitrospinota bacterium | reverse complement strand
TAGATAAATTATCATATAGCGTTAATATACTGAAATACCAGTTATAATATTTGTTAATACTCCACATTTTTTCTTATCCCTCTGATTCAGGGCGACGGCGTTATAAATCTATTTTATACACCTGACAGTGATACTTTAGATGGTTTGTGCGTCTAACTATCCATGTTGACCGTTGTAGCCGCCGGGTGATAAAAACTTTGGTCATGCAGGAATCGTACGAGAGTATACAAAAAATACTTAACGCCTTCGAAAGGAAGAGAAGGCTTCGGTTTTTGACCGACCGCCTTACAGGCTTCTTTGTGATACTGATCGCCGTGCTGCTGGGGGGTGCGGCGGTAAAGTTGCTGGGCTTGCAGCATCCCTGGCTGCCCCTGCTCTACGTGGTCTTTTCTTTCTCTGCCCTGGGACTATCTATAGGTCTTGCCGTATATCCCTTAATCAGGAGAGAGGCACTCGAGAGGGTTGCCCAGACCATTCAGGAAGGGATCCCCGAGTTAGGTGATGACCTCATCAACTCGATACAGATTTACAGGCAATTCCACCCCGTCAGCAGAGCCCATGGCATCTCAAAGAGGCTGGCTACGGCTCTCATCGAGCAGACCGCACACCGTTTAAGGCAAATCGACCTGATACCCCTCCTCAAGCAACGTCCGCTCCTGCCCGGTCTGGCTCGTCTTCTGATTCTGATTGCAGCTGCCGCTATCATGGCCTTCTTTAACCCCGGCTATATACGTTATTCCGTCAATAATATGCTGCTGCATCCCGATGATGCCGTTGAATACGGCCGGATGGCCATAAGCGTCGAACCGGGGAACACCACCGTGCTTAAAGGGAGCGATGTATCCATAAAGGTGGAATATTCCCGGCCGGTTCTATCAGACACCTGGCTGGTAATCGGGCAGGATGGAGCGCAGGTTCGTCATAAAATGACCCTCGTAAAAGATGGCTCGTATGAATTTGAGCTTAAAGAGATTCCGGAAACTATAACCTACTTCATCCGGTCGAGATTCTCCAAATCCAATCCCTTCGTGCTGACCGTGATAGAGCCGCCCATGCTCCGGGAGTTAAATGTCAGGCTGATCCCGCCATCTTATACCGGTCTGGAAACGTCAAAACAGAAAGACAGCGGTAATATCACCGCCTACCCGGGCACAGAAGCGACCTTCACCGTATCGCCCACCAGAGACATAGTAGAGGCGGCCCTCATGTTCAAAGATAAAGAACAGATTCCTCTTAAAGAGAAGGAAGACGGCATCTGGCAGGGACGAATGGCTCTGCTTTCCCCTGAGAGCTATCACTTCCGGCTTGAGGACAGCCTGGGTTTTTCCGACCCTCATCCCATCAACTACAAGATTGAGATTATCCCCGACCGTCCCCCCCAGGTGGAAATCGCCTCGCCTTCTCAGAATATGGAAATGAACGAGGGGGAAGATTTGCCCATAACCTATGTGGGGAGGGATGATTTCGGCGTCAGTTCCATCCATTTGAAATATTCCTGGGAAGGAGGAGAGCAAAAGAGCATAAAAATAACGGGTAAAGAAAAAGAGGCGTCTTTGCTCAGCGGCCAGTACATCTGGCAGCTCAGGGGACCGGAGTTCTCGCACAGCAGTGTTATCAGCTACTACCTGGAAGCACAGGACAACGATACAATTTCCGGCCCCCACAGGAGTGTATCAAAGACCTACACCGTCGAAATCCGCGGTAGAGAAGAGGAGCACAGGAGGGTCCAGGCCAGGCTCGCCTCTATCACTGAAGACCTCTTATGGCTCCTGGCAGACCAGTTAGAGCTTCAGGACGGATTGTCTCTCACTCGCGGTACCAATGATAAGAATGCTGCAAGAAAAACCTTCATAGGTGCCATCGAAGAAAAACACGAGTATCAGGGGAGGTTGTCGGAAATTATCGAAGAGGTGGACGCGCTCATAGCGGATATGACCATGGACCCGCTGTCCAGCTATCTGACCTATTTCGACCTCCAGGCCCTGAGAAAAAACCTCCACTACCTAACAAACACCACCATAGAAAAGTCGATGCAAGCTCTGGAGAGCATGATAAGCGGAGGAAATAAAGAGAAAGAAGGAAAGCTTTTAAAGCTCGAAGAGAGCACCACCAGCGGTCTCGAACAGGCTGTACTGCTGGCGGAGAGCGCAGGCAAGGAATCCAAAACCGCCGACCTCGCCGGTCTCTCCTCGGATATGCTCAAGGAGCAAGGCGGCCTGATGGATATGCTCAAGCGATTGATGGAAACGGGGGACCAGGAAGCGGCGAACCGGGTCATGGATCAGTTGAACAGGATTCAGGACATGCTGGCAAAGTTTATGGAGAAACTATCGGAGCTTGCCCAGGCGCCTCCGGAGGAATTCCTGAATTCTGAATCCATGCAATCGCTGGACCTCGCCAACCTCCAGGAACTGATGAAGGAAATCCGGGAAGCTCTTAAACAGGGCGACCTTGGGAAAGCCATGGAATTGGCCAAAGGCTTAATGAACAGTCTCTCGAACCTTATGGCCATGCTGCAGGAGATGTCTTCGATGGCGAGCGGGAGGTTCCAGCAATTTAACGAGTCCACGCGCACCGTTACGGACGAGCTTTACAGGATGATAGAGGAACAAAAAAGAATCCTGGGCGCTACGGAATCAACACACAAGAACATGACGGAGCGGCTACGCAGGCTTCAACTCGAAAAGCGGGATGAGGTCGTGGATTCCCTGCAGCGGGAGCTAAGCCAGCTTTTAAAGACCATCGAACAGAGGTTAAAAGAAAGCCTGAAAAGGGGTCGAGCAGGTGAGAAAGAATATCTGGAATACGGTCTGCTGAAACGGCGGATAAGCAAGAGAGCCGTCTCTTTGAGTCGGGGAGAAGCTTCTGGCCTTTCGGAAGCGCTCAAGGGATTCATCTCGGATATTAAAGGTCTGGCCGGGCGCTCTTCGAGCAGCGCCTCGGAAAGAAATGTAATTGGGAGACAGACCGGGTATCTACGGCGGCACATGGACATCCTGAGCAGGCTGTCGCGCGAGCTTGAAAACCTTAGCTCGGGTCCCCAGCGCTTCACCGATGAGGAAAGGCTGACGCTCAAGGAGCTCTCCTTGAAACAGAATAATCTCCGCGAGGACACCGGTCGGCTCGCCTCTTTTCTCCAGAAGCTTTCCAGCCTTCTGCCGGCTTTGCTTCCCGAGATAGCCGATAACATGTGGGAGGCGGAATCTCGAATGAACCAGGCCGCGGGCGGGCTTTACAATGATAGTACCGAAACAGCATTGCCCTCGGAGAGGGAGGCTCTTTACCTGCTGCAGAAGACGATGGATCAACTGAAAGAAGCCATGAATCGGCTCAATGCGTCCGCCTCCATGAAAGGGTTGCCCATGCCGCTTCTAATGGGGCAAAATGCACCCTTTCAACTCCCCTTCGGTTTCCTGCCCGGGATGGGCAATTCCGAAGGCGGGCGTTTTGGACAAAGCCTCAGACCTTTCAAAATCCCCTCCAGGGAGGAGTATCAGGTTCCCAGGCTGCTGAGGGAAGAGGTTCTCGAAGCTTTGAAGGAAGGTTACCCCGGTGAATACAAAGAAGAAGTCAAAAAATATTTCAGAGACCTGTCCAGGTAAAGGCGTCAGGTTCCTGAGCACAGCCGTTGCGGTGTTCTTCATTCTGCTTAGCAGCCTGGCCGCAGCGGATGGCAGCGCCGAAAGTTTGGAAGCTTCTTACAAGCAGGGACTCAAGAGCATAGAAGCCTGGGACGTGGAACGGGCCGCTGCGATCGCGAGAGACCTGATGGAGCGGGATTCCGATAACCCCCGGTACAGATACCTTATGGCCAAAGTCCTCTTCTACAAAGGGGATTATGCCAGAGCGAGAGAGACGCTGGCCGGGGTCTCGGAGCGCTCCGGTGAAGACCCTCACGCAGCTTACCTCTGGGAGATGATAAACCGCACGCTCAGAGCATCGGAATCACTCACTACTTTCGAAGAGGGAAACCTGCTTATATCTCTGGACGCGGCGAAGGATTCCATCCTCATACCCTACATCAAAGAGACCATGGCCGAGGCGCTGGGCGCTATCGGAAAGAGACTGGGCTACCGGCCCATGAAACCATTGAGAATCGAAGTTTACCCGGACACGGAAAGCTTTCACCTCGCTTCGAGCCTGACCCGGAGGGACATAGAAGTCTCCGGCGCAGTGGGGATATGCAAATTCAATAAAATAATGCTTATCTCGCCCAGAGTACTGGTGAGGGGATACGCCTGGCTGGACACCCTGGTCCATGAATATATGCACTATGTCATAGTAATGTTGAGCGCCGATAACGCCCCCGTGTGGTTTCACGAAGGGGCGGCCAAATACTATGAGAAAGTTTGGCGCAGCGATAATGAGTTCAGGCTCGACCCGGTTCCGCAGGCCCTCCTGGCGCGTGCGCTCGAAAATCATTCTCTCATAACTTTCCAGGAGATGTATCCGTCCCTGGTGAAGCTGAAGACGGCGGAAGAGGTCCAGCTCGCTTATGCGGAAGCCGAAACGGCCATAGCTCTCATCACCAGCCAGGCCGGGGACGGCGGTGTAAGGGGGAGCCTGTTGCGCATGGCTCGAGAACCCGGGCGGGACGCCATGCACGTTATTGAATCGACCCTGGGTCTGGCGCACAATGATTTCACGAATCACTGGATGGCGTTTTTAAAGTCCATGCGACTGGAAAGGAATGAGGGACTCGAGGTGTTGCGGCACAGGGTCAAGGGAACTTTCGATTCCCCCGATGCTCTGGACTTAAGAGAGATAAAATCCGAGGTGTCCAGAAACCACCTCAGACTGGGAGACATGCTCAAAAATAGGGGCCGAATAAGCGCCGCGGCGCTGGAATACAAGCGGGCTCTGGGGGAAAACCCCTATTCCCCGGTCATCCTTAATCGCCTGGGTAGCTCCCTGGCACAGATGGGATCGACTGATGAAGGAGTGGAGAAACTGAAGACGGCCGAGGAGCTCTACCCCGACTTCGGCCCCACTTATAAAAACCTGGCCGAGATATACAGAGGACAGAACAGGCTGGCGCTATCCCGAGGCTATTACGCCAGAGCCATAAGCATAAACCCTTTCGATCCATCGCTTCATGCCGGCCTGCAGGCGGTATTGTCGGCACAGGGCATCGCCGATGAAGCGGAGAGGGAGGGAACCGTGCTGAGAAAATTGCTTTCGAGAGAAAACGGTGGGAACAATCTTAATAAAACACATCCAGGAGATTCCCATGAGTAATGTAGAACAGTTAACGAGCGACGACCTCGAATTGGCCCGGCTTGCAGCCGAAAAACGTCGGGAAGTGGAGGAGGAGATAAGAAAGGTCATAATAGGTCAGCAGATAGTCATCGATGAACTGTTGACGGCGCTATTCTCGAGGGGGCACTGCCTGCTCGTGGGAGTACCGGGCCTGGCCAAAACACTGTTGATAAGGACGCTGGCCGAAGTGCTGCACCTCACTTTCAACAGAATCCAGTTCACTCCGGACCTGATGCCCTCCGACATCACCGGAACGGAAATACTGCAGGAGGACCCCGTTTCTCGCAGAAGAGAATTTGTATTCATGAAGGGTCCCATATTCTGCAATATCCTTTTAGCTGATGAAATAAACCGAACTCCACCCAAGACGCAGGCGGCCCTGCTCCAATCCATGCAAGAGTACAGGGTGACCGCTGGCGGGCGTACTTATGACCTTGCTCTCCCCTTCTTCGTGCTGGCCACTCAGAACCCCATAGAACAGGAGGGGACATATCCGCTGCCGGAAGCGCAACTGGACAGGTTCATGTTTAACATAGAGGTTAACTATCCCGCTCAGAGCGAAGAAGTGGACATAGTCACCAGAACCACCGCAGATTATCAGCCGGAGCTGAACAAAGTGCTGGATATCTCCTCCATCCTCAAGTTTCAGAATCTGGTGAGGCGCGTGCCCGTTTCGGAGGAGGTGGTGAACTACGCGGTAAACCTCGTTCAGAGCACCAGGCCCGGCCATCCCGCCGCGCCGGAATTTATAAAAAAGTGGGTGGCCTGGGGGGCGGGGCCCAGGGCCTCTCAGTACCTGGTACTGGGAGGAAAAGCGAGGGCGCTGCTTCACGGCCGCTACACAGTGAGCGTCGAAGACGTTACGGCGCTGGCCAAGCCGGTCCTCAGGCATCGAGTTCTCACAAATTTCAACGCGGAAGCCGAAGGCATAATTTCGCTGGATATAATAGATCGTCTGCTGAAAGCGAAGAACCGCAGGGAAATTAGAGAGACGGTAACATAGCACAGGTGCAATTTGTGGATGGACGTAGTTTGAAATATTTTCGCCCCGAAATCCTGTCTGGATTGGGGAAGGCAAGCCTCAAATCCAGGCAGGTGGTGGAAGGTGTGCTCTCAGGGTTGCACGACAGCACTTTTCGTGGCTACAGCGTGGAGTTCGCCGAGCATCGGAAATACTCCCACGGGGATGACATCAGGCATATAGACTGGAAGGCCTACGGCAAATCGGACAGGTATCTCATCAAGGAATACGAGGAGGAGACCGACCTCAAGGGGCTCATCATAATAGACGCCAGCGCCTCCATGGATTACGGCTCAGGGGAAAGCACAAAGTGGGAGTATGCCTGCTATCTCGCCGCATCCCTGAGTTATCTTCTGCTCAGGCAGCGGGACGCAGTGGGCATGGTCGTATTCAATGATGAGGTGAGAGCGGCTCTGCCGCCCATGATGCGTCTCTCCTATCTGAAGCATATAGATAACGCTTTATCCCGTTCTCGGCCCCAAGGGCGGGTTTCCAGCGCGAATCTGATGTCAACGGTGCGGGGCATGGCGCCCCGGCGCGGACTGGTGATTTTAATATCCGACCTGCTGGATCAATGTGAGGAAATAATAACGAGCATCAAGCAGCTCAAGCACAGGAAAAACGAAATCATCGTGTTCCAGGTGCTGGACAAGGAGGAGCTTGATTTTCCCTTCACCGGCCTCACCATTTTCGAGGACATGGAGCAGGATACAAGGGTCATGGCCGATCCACTGGCTATAAGGAAAGAGTACAGGCGAAGGATGAATGCCTTCCTCGAACACTGCAGCCATCTTTGCAGGTCAGCCTTGCTGGAACATCGGCTGCTCAATACCTCGACGCCTCCGGGGCTGGCCCTGTCGAAATACCTGTCCACCAGGGGCGTAGCCAGAAAAAGGAACTGAGTAGGTTAATAATGGCGCTGATATTTCAAAACCCGCTTTTTCTTTACGGCATCACAGCCTCCAGCATACCCGTCCTCATTCATCTCATAAACAGACGCAAGGCGAAACCTCGCAGGTTCCCTTCCATTGCGCTCATCATGGAATCGCACCAAAAGGTGGCCCGCCACCATCGCATCAAGCAGATACTGCTGCTCGCCCTCCGCGTCCTGAGCATCGCCTCAATCGCTTTTTTCCTGGCCGGTCCCCGGCTGGTAACCAATGCCGAGGGGGGCGCCGGAAGAGTAAAGGAAGGCAAAGCCGTCATCATTATCGTGGACAATTCGTTCAGCATGAACTATCGCAC
>CAYVLI010000110.1:5969-7544 GCA_964452105.1 uncultured Nitrospinota bacterium | reverse complement strand
GGGACCTGGCGTTGTTCACACGGATAATCGAAAAGCCTTACGGGATGATTCTGGTCACCGGTCCTACGGGCAGCGGCAAGACCACCACCCTCTACGCCGGCCTGCAGAAAATAAGCACACATGAGAAGAAGGTCATAACCATCGAAGACCCGGTGGAGTATCAGCTTGTGGGGGTTAACCAGATACAGGTCAAGCCCCAGATAGGGCTGACCTTTGCAAACGGCCTCCGCTCCATCGTACGTCAGGATCCGGACATAATAATGGTGGGAGAGATAAGAGACGCCGAGACGGCGGAGATAGCCATCGAATCGGCTCTCACCGGGCATCTGGTCTTGAGCACACTGCATACCAACGACGCTGCCGGAGCCATAACGCGGCTGCTGGACATGGGCGTCGAACATTACCTGGTAGCCTCGTCCCTGGAGGGGGTATTGGCTCAGCGGTTGGTCAGGGTGCTCTGTCCCATGTGCAAGGAGCCTTACCGGCCCGTCCCCCAGGTGCTCAGAGAAATGAAGATCGATATTCCCGATGGCGATGTGACTCTGTACCGCCCCAGGGGGTGCCCCGGCTGCGACCAGACCGGCTACAGGGGCCGCGTGGGCATTTTCGAGCTTCTGGCCATCGACGACAGGATTCGCCAGGCCATTCTTTCCAAGACCAGTTCAAACATCATCAGGCAAAAGGGGATGGGGCAGGGGATGCGCCTGCTCAGAGAGGATGGCTGGGACAAGGCCTTGCGGGGTTTGACCAGCGTGGAAGAGGTTCTCCGGGTGACCATGGAAACCCAGGAAGCCTCCCCAATTTGAAGAGAGTTTCCACCTCCGTCTTTGCTTCCGAAAGTTCCTGAAATTATGAATGCAACCAGGCTTACAATTGAGATTAAGATGCCGGGGAATCCGCATCGCCACAGGCTGTATATCACCTGCTATGCAGGTTCGAGCATCGACTGCGGGCTTTTGATAATGGATGGGATGGATGGCTGATGGGGCTTTACGCTTACAGGGCGGCCGATAGTGTCGGCGAGATAATCAACGGCACAATGGAGGCCAGGGATGAAAAGGCCGTGGTGGATCGGCTGCAAACGCTGGGCCTCTATCCCATACGGGTGGAAACTCCTTTGGTGCGGGAAGGAGAGCCGTCGAGGGAACTTTTCAGCATTTCCCGCAGGAGGGTCAGAACCCGGGACGTGGCCAACTTCACCCGCGAACTGGCCACCCTTCTCAGCGCCGGGTTCCCCCTGGAGCGCAGCCTGGACACCCTCTCGGAGCTTGGCGAAAACCCCGGGCTGAGCGAAGTGATACACAATATTCTGGAAGAGCTGAGGAGCGGAAGCTCTTTTTCGGATTGTCTGGCCAAACACCCCAGGCTCTTTTCCAATACCTATGTAAACATGGTTCGTGCCGGAGAAACGGGGGGCTTCCTGGAGAGCGTGATTGAAAGGCTGGCCGGATACATGGAGAGCGCCCAGGAGATCAAGGACTACGTCATCTCGGCCATGATCTACCCCATAATATTGGTAATAGTGGGCGGTTCCGCCGTGGCCGTACTGCTCACCATGGTGATACCCAAGTTCGC
>CAYVLI010000110.1:0-5869 GCA_964452105.1 uncultured Nitrospinota bacterium | reverse complement strand
AATCTGGAGTTGATGCTCTTCAAGGCCGCCGATACGTATGATAAGCAGGTGCAGACCACGCTGAAGAGGCTGATAGCCCTCCTCGAACCGGTAATGATACTTGTCCTGGGGGCCATTGTGGGATTCATCGTGATGTCTATGCTTCTGGCTATTTTCAGCATAAACGATTTACCATTTTAAATCTGCACGAACGTGCTCGTCCCTCTAATGTTTTTCGAAAGAGTTTCGAGAAGACCGTGACGGTCTCTTGATCCGGAGGTGTTAGGATATGTGCATTGATGAGAGGAAATCACGATCGAGGCAAAGGGGTATCACCCTCATCGAGCTTCTGGTCGTGATGGTTATCATCGGCTTGCTGGCTTCTCTTGTGGCGCCGCGGCTCTTCGGTAAAGTGGAGAAGTCCAAGAGAGGAACAGCCCGCGCCCAGATAGAGATGCTGGGGACGGCGCTGGACAGCTACCGCCTGGACGTGGGCAAGTACCCCGACAGGCTGGAGGAGCTGATACACTCTTCTAACGAAAAATGGGACGGACCCTACCTGAGAAAAGAAAAAATCCCTCTTGACCCCTGGGGCGAAGAGTATCAGTACGACGTGATAGGAAGCGGCAAGGATTATCATCTCAGCTCGAAAGGTGGAAGCGGAGAGCCCATCAAGAGCTGGGAATAGGCGGAACCGGAATCGGTTCGGGGTTAAAGGGGACCGTGAAAGAGGCCCTTCCATGTCCAGATTTAAGAGATGCAGAGAGCAACGTCTGCTTACCCTCCCTCCCGCCGGAGGATTTACCCTCATAGAGCTGCTCGTTGTGCTGGCCATCCTTGGCATGGCCTTAACCCTAATAGCACCGGATTTAAGGAGGAGCCTGGACAGCATCCGCTACCGCGCTGCCGCGAGAGAGCTGGCGGCTACCCTGCGCTATGCCAGAAGCCAGGCCGTACATACCAGGGAGATACAGGAAGTCGTTATAGATACCGAGAAGGGCGTATATACCCTCTCCCCCGAGAAAAACGGAACCGATGGTGAAGGGGAGGTGGACGAAGAGAAGGCCTCCAGCGCGGGGTACTTGCGGCGAAAGGGAAAACTGCCACCGGATTTGACTCTGAACAGGGAAAAGGCGTCTAATTCATTAACCGAAGAAGGTCCAATGGTAATCAGCTTCTTTCCCAAAGGGGGATCGAGCGGCGGCTCTTTTATACTCAGGGGAAAGAAGGTCAGTTACCGGCTGACCGTCGATGAAATCACCGGCAAGGTGAGGATTTTGGCTGTTGAAAAGTAGGAATATTATATCCGGCAAAGAGGGATTCACCTTGCTTGAGGTGATAGTGGCCATGGCCATCCTGAGCATAGGCCTGGTGGTCGTAATGCAGCTCTTCGCCGGCGGTCTTCGCTCCCTCAAGGTGTCCAGGGATTATACCCTGGCCGTTCTCTATGCACGCCAGAAAATGGAAGAGCTGTTTTTTACCGAAAAGCCGGAAGAAGCGGCGGGAAGCGGGGTAATAGAAGGGACCCAGTACTCATGGGAAGCAGAAGCCCTTCCCTATGCGCTTGCTGATGAGGAAGAGGATGAACGCTATGAAGGCGTTAAGGCCTACCGGTTAAAGGTGCGAGTGAAATGGCCCGGCCGGGCGAAGGAGAAGTACGTGGAGCTGAACACGCTGAGGACCATGCCTGCTGAGGAATCCCTGATATCTGGAGAAAAAGGATAAATGGTCGGATCAGGACCAGATAAAACTCGCAGCGGCGGGTTTACCCTTGTGGAGCTGCTCATTGCTTTCACTATCGTGGCCCTGATAATGGGCATACTTGTGGGAGCAATGAGGCTGGGCATACGCTCCTGGGAGAAGGGGCACGATAGGGTGGACGAGTATCAGCGCCTGAGGGTCACCACGGAGCAGATAGTGGAAGATATCCGCTCTGCGTTTCAGGCGGATGGCAAAAAAGTAACCAGTTTCCTGGGCGATTCGGATAAGCTGACCTTCCACACGGCTACCCGGGGCCTTCGTCCCGAATCGAACCGATACGGAACCCGCCGGGTTTCCTATTACGTGGATGAAGACGGGCGGCTGATTTTGGAAGAAACCTATCCTTTTGACGAAAAGGTGGAGGGCGGGACAAAAGCGACCCTCTACGATGGCGCTGACAAGATAGCCTTTAGATACTACCAGACAAGGGTGAGCAGGCAGGGCTGGGTAAGTCAATGGGATTCAAAGGAACAGCGCAAACTCCCCGGCGCGGTGGAAATCACCCTCACCCTGGTCGGCGAGAAGGGTGAGATTATCGAGCTTCCCCCATTCGTAGTTCCACTCTTTGCCAGGCGCGTTTTGAGCACCTCGGCCGCGGCTGTGAGGGGGATGCCATTCCACGGAGGTTCAAGGAGATGAGGGGCGGAAAATCGCCTGCGTCCGGCCGATTCAATTGCTCGACGTCAATGAGAGTCAAGCGTGATTACCCCGGACATAGAAACGAGCGCGGGATAGCACTGCTGCTGGTCCTGTGGATAATGGCCCTCCTTACGGCCATGGTGACCGAGTTCGCCTATTCCATGCGCACCGAGGTCAACATCACCAGGAATTATAAGGAAAATGCGCAGGCATATTACCTGGCCCGGGCGGGGGTGGAAAGGGCGCTGGCCGAGCTGACGGTTGACTACGATTATAACAATCTGGATGGGGAAGGGAACGTGGTGTTCTCAAAGTCTAAACCGGAGGCGGAGGAGGGTACGACGGCGACGGAGATGGAGAAGGCGCAGGAGGAAACCCCTGGGAAGGAAACGTCTCTGGGGGAGGGTGTCTTCAGCTTTCGCATAGAAGACCTGGAGGCAAAGATCGACATCAACTGGGCGCTCCGCAACCGACCCGCCCTGGATGAGCTTTTGCTCCAGACCGGAGTAAAGGATAAAAAGACGCGGGATACAATAATAGATTCCATGCTGGACTGGGTGGACAAGGACGACCTCCACCGGCTCAACGGCGCTGAAGACAGCTATTACCTGGGCCTCAACCCGCCATATACGGCCAGGGACGAAAGGTTCAGCACGGTAGAGGAGTTACTGTCGGTGAGAGGGGTGACTCCTGAAATTTTCTACGGGACCCCCGACAAAGACATGGATGAAGAGGGCTACAAAGGCCTGATAAATTACCTCTGCGTGAGCGGTTCAAGGAAGGTTAACATCAATACGGCACCGATGGAAGTGCTTAGCGCACTGGGCTACGATGAGGGGAGGATGGAAGTCCTCAACTCGCAGCTTCCGCATAACTCGGTCCCCCCACTTCTCAGCAGATTCCCCAGGGGGTCTTTCGTGCCCACGGTCAGATCCGAGCGGTTCAAGATTATAGCTACCGGCAGCGCCGGAACGGGCGAAGGCAAGAGGGTCATCCAGGCTGATGTGTTCAGAACCGGGAGAGGCCTTAGGAGCAATGTCAAAATCCTCCGCTGGGACGACGACTATTACCGTAGAAGAAAAGATATGCAGTCTTCTAATTAATGATTTCGATGAGGCAGTGCAGGGCTTTCTCGCATATTTACGATGCAGGGGCACATAAGTTTGCAAAAATCAGTTTTTTATCAATATAATAGGTAAAACGTTCGAATAGAAACCATCGGGCAGGCCGATAAGTTGCGATAGTTTATATTTCACTTGAGAGTTTAAAGACGAATATAAAGGGAGCGGTTTTGGGCAAACCTAAGAACACGCTGGTAGTCGAGGCGGGCCGGGAAGCGATCAAGCTCTCATATTTACAGCGTGAGTACGGCAAATACAAGCTGCAGGCCTATCACTGCGTCCCCCTGGCAGGGGACAAAAAGTTACCCTGGTTGGAAGATAGCAGCTACAGTGAACTTATAAGCACCTTCCTCCTTCAAAACCAGGTTGACGCCGAAACGGTTATTTTGTCCATTCCCGCCCAGGCGGCCGTTACCTCGTATGTTCGATTCCCTCAGGTTTCCCACGAAGACGCAGAGGGCGTGCTCAGGTTCGAGATAGAAAAGCAGATACCCATCCCACTGGAAGACGTCCATTACGGATACCGGACCCGGAGCGTCGGCGGCGCCGGAGTTATGGAGGCCGCCATAGCCGCGGTGGATAATACCACCCTGGGAGGGTATTTAACTCTGCTGGAGGAATCGGGTCTGAAGCCCTCGTTAATCTGTCTGGATATGGAGGGATACATCAATTACTGGATAGAGCGAGAGTCGGCGCGTGACAGGGCTTTCATATTCGTCAAGATTCAGCCGGAATCGGTGGACTTCTGCCTGGTGGAAAGGGGATTGTTGAAATACTACAGAAGCATTCCCAGAGAAGGCGAAACTCCGCTCGATAAGCTGATTAGCAGGGAACTCCAGGCGGCAGGAAGGCTCATGAAAGACAGCATGGCGGGGGAGGGTTCCTTTATTGCGGTTGCCGCAGAGGAAGAAGGGCGCGATGCAGCGGAGGGCCTGGAGGAATCCCTGGGAATGAAAGTGTTCTTCGCAGACGACGCCGTTGAAGCCAGAGCGACAGAGGGGGGCGCTGACGATACGTTTAGCCTTATGATGGCCAGGGGGCTTGCTCAGGCTGCGGAGGATGAAGAAAAATTGATGAACCTGTTTCCCGAGGGCCTCAAGAAGGAGAAAAAGAGGAGGAATCCCGTAACTCCCCTTAAGGTGTTCCTGATCGTGGGCTTCATCATCCTGGGGTTCCTGATCGGCAGGGCTTACAATGAGCGGGAGCGGCTGAAGGAGATTAGTCGTGAGGTGGAGTCTCTCAGGGAGCAGGTCTCTCAGGTGGAAGAACTGAAGTCCCAGGTGGAAGATTACAGTAACAAGCTCGCCGTTTTCGATGAGCTCAGGTTCAAGGAGGCCCGGAAGCTGGACCTCCTTAGAGAGATGACAGTATTAATGCCGCCTACCAGTTGGCTGTCGGTGATGATATACGAAAACGGAAAGTTTGACATAAGCGGCTATGCGGAATCGGCGTCGGGTCTGATTCCCATTCTCGAAAATTCGGACTATTTGGTAAACGCTCAGTTCATAGCGCCCATAGTGAAGCGGCCATGGGGCGAGGAATTCAAGATCAGGGTTGACGTGGAGAGGTAGCGGGAGCGATGCGACGTGTATTAGCAGAGAGAGACAGGGGCCTCAAACAAACTGCTGCTTTTTGCCTGAAAAAGGAGTAATCCCTTGCGCTTGACTGGCAGAGAAAAGATGGTAGTCAGGATCGGGATAGCTGTGGTAGCCGTCCTGTTCCTCTACCTGTTTGCCGTGGAGCCCATGGTCGAGGGACAGAGAAGGGTAGGGAGTCAACTGGAGGCCAAGACGCTTCTCCTGGGAAAATATCGGCGCGTGCTGGGCCAGCGCCAGGACCTTGAAATGGAGCGGGACAGGTTGAAAAACCGGTTGTCCAGCATGGAAGCAAAACTGCTGAGCGGGGGCAAACCGCCGCTGGCCGCCGCTGAGCTTCAGAAAATTCTTAAATCCGCCGCCGCAAAGGCCCAGGTAAACATAACCAGCGAACGGATTCTCGACCCTCTGGTGAGAGACCACTACATGGAGATTCCGGTGGAAATACACGTTAAAAGCACGGTCAGCAAGGTTACCCAGCTACTGTTTGAGATTGAGAATTCAACCCGCTACCTGGCCATCAAGGAGATGACCATAAGGGCGGACCATAAGATAAATCCCAAGAAGATAACCGCAACGCTGCAGGTAACCGGCCTCATCAGGAACCCTGAGACTCTTTAAAAAGATATCAGCTTAATTATTGATGCTGAAATAACGATAAGTATTGTATCGGGTATTTAAAGAGGATGATTGATCGCAGACTATGAAAGGATTGGTATCAAACATAGTAATATCGGCCCTGGCTTTTGTGGCCGGTTTCTGGATTTTCCAATC
>CAYVLI010000109.1:0-7550 GCA_964452105.1 uncultured Nitrospinota bacterium | reverse complement strand
ACCGGTAATCTACAAATACGATTTCGGAGATCAGCCCATAATATACATGTCTCTCACAGGTCCGCAGGACCCGGTATTTTTGCGTAACCTCGCGGATAACCAGGTGCGCTACCAGTTCGAGCAGGTGGACGGAGTCGCTGCAGTGCAGATCTGGGGTGGACTGAAGAGGGAAATTCAGGTTGAAATAGAGCGCGACCGCCTGGAAGGGGCCGGTTTAACCGTTCAGGATGTGGTCAGGGCCCTGGGCAGGGAAAATCTCTCTCTGGCGGGGGGACATCTCGAGAGCGGGAACATCGACTACATAGTGAGGCCGTTGGGCGAGTTCAGCAGCCTGGATGATTTAAATAATGTGGTGCTTCGCGCCGACCACGGCAAGCGGGTTTACCTGAGGGATGTGGCCTCGGTCGTGGACGGGTACGAAGATAATCGTCTACGCACCCGGGTGAACAGGGGGAAAGGCGTCATCCTTGCCATAAGGAAGCAGTCGGGCGGAAATACGGTGCAGGTGGCCGATCGAGTGCTTGCCGAGCTACCGGCTGTCAGAAAAGGTTTAGGCCCGGGTATGAGGCTGGACGTCATGTTCAACCGGGCCGATTTTATCACCAAGTCTATCAACCAGGTTAAACAGACGGCCTTGTTGGGCGGGCTCATTGCCGTGCTCATAATATTTCTCTTTCTCTTCGATCTGAAAAGTACTTTCATCATCGGCATCAATATCCCCATTGCCATCCTGGCCGCATTCATCCTTCTATACAATAAGGGTATCAGCCTGAACTGGATGTCGCTGGGTGGTCTGGCCCTCGGTATCGGGATGCTCGTGGACAACTCCGTAGTCGTGTTAGAGAACATCTTCCGCCACCGTGAAAGGGGGAAGAACCCCTACGATGCCAGCATTGCTGGAAGCAACGAGGTGGGCATGGCCATTACCGCCTCCACTCTCACCACTCTTTGTGTGTTCCTGCCCATAATATTTGTGAAGGGAATGGTGGGCATAGTCTTCACAGAGCTCGCTCTTACCATAACCTTCTCTCTTCTGGCTTCCCTTTTCGTGGCTCTTACGCTGATTCCCATGCTCTACTCAAGGTTCAGTTACGGCCACGCTGAAAACGAGGAAAAGCAGGGAATAACCAACTGGTTCCGACCCGTTGAAAACAGATATAAAGAATTTTTAAGGAAAGTACTGAGAAACAAGGCGCTGGTCATCGTCGTTTCCATAGCTTTGCTCGTTGTTACAATAAAAATTATTGCACCCCGCATCGGGAACGAGCTGTTGCCGTCGGTGGATGAGGGGATGATGTATTCGTTCGTGGAGATGCCCGTTGGCACGCGCATCGATATAACCGACAGTGTCCTGAACAAGATGGAAGAGGCGGTGGTGGATAACGTTCCGGAATTAAGGGCGCTCTTTGCAAGATCTGGTCTGATGTGGAGAGGGGGAGGAGGAACCCACACAGGCTTTCTGTGGATAAAGCTTGCCGATCGGTCCGAAAGGAAGCTACCCTTGACCCTGGTCATGAAGAAACTGCGGGTAAAGTTCGCCCAGATACCGGACGCCAAGATTCGAATCATAGAGCGTCCTTCGGACGTAAGCCGGATGCTGGGCAGTGGCCGTCAAGAACGGGTTGAGATAGACGTTATCGGATACGACCTCGATAAGAGCGTGAAGATTGCGAAAATGATTGTCAGGGCGATGCATGGCATGAGCGGAATCGCCTTCGCCCGCCTGAACGTGGATACCACGCGCCCGGAAGTTAAGATCGATATAGACAGGGCCAAAGCGGGCACAATGGGATTCACCATCGATGAAATAGTTAACACCATAAAGACGTCCGTTGACGGCACTGTCGCTTCCCGTTACCGTGAAGGCGGCAATGAATACGACATAAGGGTGCGCCTCAAAAAGGAATACCGCCAGAACCCGAATGACCTGGGAGATATCTTCCTCACCACTTCTTCTAACAAAAGGATATCGCTAAAGAACATGGCTACTTACAGGACGGACATGGGGCCCGTGGAAATCGACCGAAGGGGACAGCAGCGCGTAATCACGGTGCAGGCCGGGCTAAACGGGCAGCGCGACTTCGGATCTGTGATGAACGACGTAGAAAAAGCGGTGCTCAAAATTGATCTGCCCAAGGGGATTACCGTAAAGTTCGCCGGTGAGCGCGAGGAACAGAAAAAATCCAACAGATACATGCTGCTGGCCGGTGTGCTGGCCGTGTTGCTGGTATATATGGTCATGGCTTCCCTCTTCGAGTCGCTGCTGAACCCATTTGTAATCATGTTTTCCATACCCTTTTCAATCATCGGGGTTGTTCTTATCCTTTTCCTTACTCACATCAACTTCAGCATCCCCGCTTACATGGGCATAATCATGCTGGGTGGTATAGTGGTTAATAACGGAATAGTAATGATAGATTACATAAACCGAATGAGAAGGGAGGGCATGAGCCTGGAGGATGCCGTGATGACGGGCGCCAGCAGACGATTGAGACCGATACTCATTACAACCTTCACCACCGCTCTGGCCCTTCTGCCCATGTCCCTGGGGTGGGGTGAAGGCTCGGAGATGTGGTCGCCCCTGGCCCGGGTGGTTCTCGCCGGATTAATAGTAGGTTCGATCTTCACGCTCTTCTTCGTCCCTACCCTTTATACACTGTTCGAGGGTCTGCTTCTCAAGCGCAGAGCCCGCCGCGCCGAGCGCGCATAGTCGTAGTCGTTCAGACCTTTTACGATAGCACCTTAATGAAAAGTAAAAAATGTGGGGGCGTTTGGATACCCGTTCGGCTGTGGGCTGGAAGATGATTCAGAGCACTGGTGGGTGCAGAGAGCCGTCGGTACGGAATATAAAGGCGTATTGCAATACAGCCCTACATGCTTGCAGTGGGGTGATCAACCCGAATCCCGTGGATGTTATCGAAACCATCAGGCGGCCGATCTATCCTGAAGATAGATAGCAGCTATTATAAGTTTTGGCGGAAAGCGGAAAACTGAGACCACAAGATGTGGGGGTACCACGAAATCAAAGAATGTCGGAAATGATTCCGCTTTGGAAATTATCGATGCATCTCTAGCGCCACCAGAAAAATAGAAGAAAACCCTACTTGGTGCTACGCTAAGGTTAAAAACCCCCATTGTCGAAAGGAATCTGAACACTGGTTTGATAGCTGAGGTCCACTGCCTCACACATTATAACCGAGCGGACGGCCTTCTTTCCACCAATTTCAAGACAGAGGTTGGATGGTATCTCCCACTTATTTTCTTCGTAGTGTCGAAGTGAGTACTATCCCCCAATCATTAGGCTCTGATCTCATTTGTATTTCATTGCCATCTTTAGTTATACTTCCAAGACTATAAACCCAATTCCCATTTGTAAAAGAATAAACACTTTTAAACCCACCCTGTTTTAACTCTCCCTTAAATACTTCTGTCCCTTTTGCTAAAACAAAACCGTTCAGACTTGTAGCCACAAAGCTACTGCCGTTTTGCGTGATTCTCACGACATCTACATACTCCCCGGCATCGCCACGATCAAGTTTCGCATCTCATTCTCCGTTCAAGTCATATACGACTTCCCCATTTGAGAGCGTTATGATGTAGGGTGTTCCAGGTTTCAACTCTCCCGCATCCACAATGGTACTCATAAACAGAGCTACCACAGAGAGAGCGATGAGAAGCAGTTGCGGCATTGTAAGGGAGGCAAACAAAGGCCGAGGCATGACGATCCTCCTTTTTTAGAATAGAAGGTTAGTCTAAAATCCCATCACTCTTTATGCTGTTTCAGCAATCGGGGATATCAGCACCCGATTTGGTGCCGCAGGTGTTGTCATCCCAGAAGTTGGGAGTGCTTGAGGTATCATGGAATAAATCCAAGACCGAATTCCCGGTAGAAATGTTATCGGTCACCTTGTTGTCTCGGGTACCCAGGAAAAGCCAAATGCCACCAGCGCCATTATTATGGACATTATTGTCGCTAATGCGACTATGGGTAACTCCTGGGCGGCTGATCATGATTCCGTAGCCCCCGTTGTCAGAAACTTCATTATTTGATACTCGTGTCCCGGTTAGCGCAGCATTGAGACCAGGTCCTGAGGGGGCTGCCACTAATATGCCCCATCCACCCCATGGACCTTTCTCATAATCAGTAACCAGATTGTCGCTGATTACATTCCCACTGTTAATTACGACATCAGGCTGAAGGTCCTTGCAGATTCTCCCCTGATCAAAGTTATAGGCCTCAACTAATATTCCAACAGTGTAGAGAACCCCGGTGCCGCCGCCTGGGCCAGTCACTACATTGTTTTTGATTTCTCCATTTTCAACGTTAAGCAACCCTATGCCATAAGCGCCGTTGTTCTCTACCCTATTGTCCTTGACTTTCCAATCGTAGTGAAGCACTCCTCTATAGTTGCCGGCTAAAATACCGGCCCAGCGATTATCATGCACGTAGTTACCTACCACCTCAATGTTGCTTGTGCCGCAGTTCCAGGCGTTTATTCCTGCACCGTAGAAGGCGTTGATGAAATTGCGAATCTCGAAGTATTTGATTGTCACATCGGTTACTCCCGTCATCAACCTTATGCCGGCATCAATATCAAAAATAGCTGGACCTTGCGATCCATCGATAATTGCCCCAGATTCAGCTTTTAATTCGATGCCACTGTGAACAGGTTGAATGACCACAGACTCGTAATACACGCCCGCGCAGACCTTTATCTTGTCGCCAGGGGCTGCATCATTCACGGCATCCTGAATACTCGAGTACGTGGCTTCAGGACATTCCACTCCATCATCATCCACGACTATCGGTGCTTTTGCTAATGCCTGCTCACCTCCAAACGCCATGATAGTAACCATAACCATCATTACTGCTAAAACTATTAACCTCTTCATGATTATCCCCTCATATTGTTTCAAACTTTGAAATTACAACTGGCTTTCTCATGGTAACCTCGAAAATTTATCACCTCCTTCCCCCCTGCACTTATGAAATTTTGTGAGTTATCCAAAAGCTTAGCCTGATGCTCATCCCAGCTCAAAAATGGTTTTAGATTTCTGAAAAACAGTTTACATTTTCATGGTTTCTGCTAAAATTCTCTGAATAGTGAATTAATATTATCCCGAGGACCGATGCTATACGGTTTAAACCGTTAAACTTTTTTCAAGTTTGCCGTTTTAGCTAAGACATAAATCAAATCCTCCTATCTTGAATCCTTTGAGGGATAAAAAATGGTAGGAAAAGACAACGCCCTCATCAAAATCGACCTGGCCCAATCCAAGCTGCACATCAACGTCAAAGACAAACTCAGGCTGAGTCTGCATTTCGATTCAGAATCAAGAAGGTTTTACCTTGCGGTAATTGCGCTCGTTCTCCATGAAATGAAAAAATCAGGGAATATCACGTCCATCCCCCTTGAGAAACATTACGACAAGCTCGTTCTGCTTAACGAAACGGTTGGAGGTGGGGCGGGGTCGTCCGACAGAGAGAGATTGTTGCCGAGGATATACATGAAATGGAAAGATGCTTTGCCTGACCTTGAGCATGGCCCTCTTTTCAAGGTGCTTGGAAAGAAAAAAGAATACGATGACGCCGTCGGGAAAACATATCAATTTACTGAAGAGGAAAAAGATGCCTGGGCAAACCTCTTCGATTACAAGGGTAGTCTGGAGCAAGTCAGGCTCCGTTTTTCGATCGATAAATTAGGAGTGACCTTGGACGACGTCCTTATCGTGTTCGAGGATGAAACAAATCCATCAGACGAAAATGGATGGGATGGCTTTTTAAAGATTCTTAAGAAATCAACTAAAGTGGACATGGAACAAGTTATTACCCAGGTAGATACAGAAGAGCCGGCGGTTAGTAGTGAAAAAGGGCATGAACCCAGGTACAGGCAAGGGGTGGTTCTGGCTCTGACAATAGTAGCTGTGGTGGTTGCAGCAGCGATTATCTGGAACTTCCACCTCCTGCCAATCTCGCCTACATTGGAGGTCGTTTCTGAAAAGAGGATGGCGTTCCCACTGCCTGAAAAGCCATCCATTGCCGTACTCCCTTTTACCAACATGAGCGGAGATCCCGAGCAGGACTATTTCAGCGACGGAATCACTGAGGATATCATCACCACACTATCCAAGTTGCCCAACCTTTTCGTCATAGCCCGCAACTCGACATTCACTTACAAGGGGAAACCTGTCAAGATCCACCAGGTGGCGGAAGAACTTGGAGTGCGTTACGTTTTAGAGGGCAGCGTCCAGAAGTCCGACAGAAGAGTGCGCATCACAGCGCAATTAGTGGATACACTCACCGGGCGCCACCTGTGGGCGGAGCGCTACGACCGGGAGTTGAAGGACATTTTTACATTACAGGATGAAATCACAAAAAAGATTGTAGTTGAGTTGCAGGTCAAGCTGACGGAAGGGGAGCAAGCGCGAGTACAGGCCAGAGGAACAGATAGCCTTGAGGCCTGGGCAAATTACTATAAAGGCGTAGAAGGCGTCAGGCTCCATACAAAGGAAGGTAATATTAATGCCCAGCGGATGTTCAATAAAGCCGTTGAAATAGATCCCCAATTCGCGGCGGCATACGTCGGTTTGGGATATACCCACAAAAATGATGCCAGGTTTGGATGGAGTGAGTCCCCGTCTAAGTCTTATAAAATGGCTTTCGAAATGGCGTATAATGCAGCTGAAATGGATGACTCTTACTCTGGAACCCACACCTTGCTTGGACTAATGTATCTGATGATGGGGCAGCATGATAAGGCCATCGCCGAGGGGGAAAAAGCAGTGGCGTTAAACCCCAATGGCGCCGACGATGCAGCCATCTTAGCATCGATTAAGAACTTTTCAGGAGAGCCGGAGGAAGCAATTAATCTGATGAAGAAGGCCATGCGTCTCAGTCCCTATCTTCCCGATATTCATTTAGGCACTTTAATCCAGGCTTATCAATTGACGGGACGCCATGAAGAAGCAATAGAGATAGCAAAGACGTTTATAAAGCGGAAACCAAATTTAGGCTATCCCCATGCTCAATTGGCTCTCTCTTATGCCGAGTTGGGCAGATATGACGAAGCACGGAAGGAATGGGAAATCACCTTAGAAAAAGATCCAAATGTTATGAAATTGTTTAAAAGCATGTCCAAGGTTTACAAAGATCAATCTGTTCCTGAGCGCTTTCGTAAAGTCCTGCGTAACGCAGGCCTCATGTGAGGGAAAAGTCTAATCTTTCCCTCTTAAAGTGCTTTCTAATAAACCTCCCCTGTATTTTAGCTTATACTCCGAGACTATAACAACGTCTAAAGTGATTTCACCGCTTTCCCCTTTGTAATTATTACTGCTAAGGTACACCTATTTCCTTTGAGATTAATAGGCGAGGCATAACATTTTGTGGTCGGTCAAATAGGGCTAAAAGCTACGATTTCTTGCCGTAACAGCAAGTTTCAAACAGTCTTTGAAGTTAAAGGAATTCTTTTTAGTTTTGTTGGCGATGTAATGCTACTTCACGAACTCTTCCCGCAGCTTCCACTTGAGGACCTTGCCCGTGGGGTTCCTGG
>CAYVLI010000108.1:0-7696 GCA_964452105.1 uncultured Nitrospinota bacterium | reverse complement strand
CCGGTTAGCAGAACCCCCACAGCATTGCCCCCGGCGCTTCGTGCGGTGGATTGAAAGAGCACGTCCACGCTGGGCCTCTGGTAATGCACCGCCGGGCCGTCTTTGATCCTCACCAGGTAGTTCGCCCCCATTCGTTCCAGCAGCATGTGCTTTCCGCCAGGGGCTATGAGGGCCTTACCCGTCACCACATAGTCTCCGTCGCGCGCTTCACTTACCCGCATCTTGCACACATCGTTCAGCTTTTCAGCATAGACCGCGGTGAAATAGTCAGGCATATGTTGGACGATGGCCGTCCCAGGGCCGTCTGCCGGAAGACCGGCAAGCACTGCTTCGATGGCCTTCGTCCCTCCCGTGGACGCCCCGATGGCCAGCACCCTGTTGGTGGTCTCCAGTTGAAAGCCTTGCCTGACCAGAGGCGCAGAAATTTGCTTATAAACTTCGGGCCGCCTGTTCATGCGGGCAGAGGCGGCCGCCCGTATGGCCTGGACCAGTTTGCCGCTCACATCGGGGGTGGAGTAGGCGGACCCCGGTTTGCTCACGATATCCATCGCGCCCAGCGCCAGCGCATTCAAGGCATTTTTACTGTTCTCAGGCGCAAGCGAACTGACGACGATAACAGGCATGGGCTGATACTTCATCAATTTGGCCAGGAACGTCAGCCCGTCCATCCTGGGCATCTCCAGGTCGAGGGTAATCACATCCGGACGAAGCTTAACTATCTTTTCACGCGCTGCGTATGGATCAACAGCGTTACCCACCACTTCTATGTCTTCGTAATTGGACAACTCTTCAGTAAGCACTTTTCGCACAATCGCAGAATCATCAACCACTAAAACGCGTATCAAATGAGCGTCCTCCCGGAGAGAAGCTTCGCTTGCTAAATTCTATAGCTCCTTCATCTCTCCTTTAGCCTTCACCCTGACTATGCCGCTGCCTATCTCCAAAGACATGGTCCTCGACTGATTTCCGCCGACATCCTGCGCCTTCAGCATCACGTCGTTCTTCCATAGAAGCCTGCTGAGCATGGTGAAATTTCTCTTACCGATCTGAAAGTAATCGTCCGTCTCGTTTTCCTGCGAAGAAGCGCCCCCCGCCGCCTTGACCATCAGTCTTCGCTTCCTGGCGCCAGCCTTATAGCATTCAATAAAGAGCCTGGGCACCCCTGTGTCCACGAACATATAGGGGTTTTCCTCGGCCTTCTCGATATCGATGGTGGAAAGGGGAAGCATCACATGAAGCAAACCACCCACACCGGCAACCGGGTCATGTATAGCTATGCCCAGGCAGCTACCCAACGCATAAGTAATGAGGATATCTCCTGGCATCGAGGAAACCTTCATATCGGCCACGCTGACTATATGTTGCATCTCCACCAGCCCGAGAGGTCGCGGCATTGCATCATTTCAGGTATACAGCCGGTTGCATGTAACGGAACTGGTGGGAGATACTCGTTAAACTTTCCGAATGGCCCACCATCAGACAGCCCCCTGACTCCAGTAGGTTCCAGAACCGCTGAACCAGCCGCTGCTGAGTCGGTTTATCAAAATAAATCATCACGTTGCGACAAAAGATGATGTGGAAGGGGCCTTTCATGGGCCAGTTCCCCATGAGGTTCAGCCAGGCCAGGCTGACCATGGACCGGATCTCTTCATTGACCCTGTATATCCGGTGAAAACCGCTATCCACGCAGGTAAAATATTTTCGCAAGAGCTTCGGGGGAACGTCCTTTAGCGCCTCCTGCCAGTACTCCGCCTTTCGTGCAATTTCCAGCATTCTCCTGGATATGTCTGTCGCCAGTACCCGCACATCCATGCGTTCGATGTCCGGTATCTCCTCCCTGAGCAGGATTGCTATTGAAAAAGGCTCATCTCCGGAGGAACAACCGGCGCTCCATATTCTTATCCTTCCCCCCTTCTCCATGAGTGACGGTAAAACCTTTCGGCTCAGGTATTCCAGATGCCGGGGTTCCCTGAAAAAACCGGTCTTGTTGGTGGTCAATAAATCGACCATTTTGAACAGTTCCCGGCGGGAACTATCATTTTCAACATATGTCAGGTATTGCTCAAAGCTGCTAAACCCGGATGAGCGAAGCTTTTTAATCAGTCGCGCCCTGACCATCCCCTGCTTGCCAGGGGGTATGGCTATTCCACAAAATTCTTGCGTTATTCGGCTGATTTTAGCGAACTGCCGCTCGCCAAGATTCAGGGAAGTCTTACTCGCGCTCATAAGAGTCATCTTTGCCTCTCAATCCAGACCCGTTAAGGAACGCTTCGGGTCTGTGCGGCCCCGGAGGCCATTACGTCCACGAAAAAGGTCGCCACACTTTCAAAAATCCCTGAGTATCTTGTCTTCCTCTTTCTTGTCGAAAGGGATTACAGCGGCTGAGTCTTTCCAGGGAAAATGTCCGTTGCCATCATCAGGATCGACATCCGTCTCGATTCCTCCCGTTTTTCGCTCCATGGAAGAAGGAATCTCCTCCTCGATACTTGCATTCTCCGAATGCCTCCAGTCGCTCAGATTAAAAGAGGCCACCATGCTCCTCATCTGCTCGGCCTGGCTGGAGAGTTCCTGGGCGGCGCTGGAAGATTCCTCGGAATTCGCGGCATTCTGCTGAGTGACATTATTCATCTGGTCCACCCCGATGTTGACCTGATCGATACCCTGGCTCTGCTGCTCGGAAGCTGCAGCGATCTCTATCATTACTTCGCTTACCTTGTTCACATGATCGTTTATCTCCTGAAAATTCTCCAAAACCTCCTGCTCCAGAAGAACCCCTTCCTCGGCGTTCTTTACAGACTCATCGATCATACTCGCTGTGCTCTTGGCCGCTTCTGCGCTGCGCATGGCCAGATTACGCACTTCATCAGCCACTACCGCAAAACCTTTCCCGGCTTCTCCCGCTCTGGCAGCTTCAACAGCAGCGTTCAGTGCAAGGAGGTTGGTCTGGAAGGCTATCTCGTCTATGGTCTTAACTATTTTAGCCGTCTCACCGGAGGAAATCTTGATCCTGCTCATGGCCTCCGAGAGCCTCTGGACTATTTCCATTCCCTTGGCCACACCGCTGTGCGCACCTTCGGCCATGCCCCTGGCTTCTTGAGCATTAGCCGAGTTCTGCTTGGTCATGGAAGCCATTTCCTGAAGATTGCTGCTCACTTCCTCAAGGGAACTGGCTTGCTCGGCAGCGCCTTGAGCCAAAGATTGGCTGCCGTTGCTTATCTGAATCGCTGCGGAGGCCACCTGGTCGGCTCCTGCTGCAACCTGGCTCAAGCCCTCATCCAGGTTCTCCACTGCTCCGTTGAGGGCATCCTTGAGCCTGGCGTGCTCTCCCCTGTAGTCCCCCTTCATCCTAACGGACAAGTCGCGGGCGGCCATGCGCTCGAGCACCTCCGTGGCCTCGTTAGTGGGTTCTATCATCGTATCAAGCGTCTCGTTAATACCCTGCACAAGCTGCTGGTATCCACCCTTAAACTTCGAGGGGTCGCCCCGTTTGTCCAGTCGGCCTCTCCTGGCTCCCTGAATGAGCCCGCCCGTCTCAGCAATAAGGTCTTTCATCGTCTGGATTAACAGCCTGAAGGACCTGCTCAACAGGTCTTTTTCGCTGCGTTCCTCAACCTCGACTTCGAGCTCACCTCTGCTTAATGCCGACGCCGCTTCGGCGACACCCCTGATGTACTCGACCAGGCCCCTGAAGGAATCAGCGAGGACACCGACCTCATCTTTAGAGTGATATTCGATGTCCTGATCGATGTCCCCCTCTGCGATCCTGGCCGCCGAGCCGGCTATTTTTGACAGCGGAGCGGCGATCCTGTTCATGATTAAGATAACGGCCGCAATTAAAGCCGCTATTGCAAGGATATTTACAAAAATGTCCTTGACGAAGCTTTCCTTGAGTTTCTGGAAATCACCACCGGCCCATCGCTCCAGACCCAGGTAGCCTATCGCATCTCCTTTTTTTACATCGCTGTGACAACCGGCACACTCGCTCCCGGCCCTGATGGGCGCCATACCCATCATATAGGGTATCCCGTTCACCGACTCCCTGAGTTCGTAAAATCCCCTGCCATCATCACGCGCTTTTTCAATGGTCTGTCTTGCTCCGGGGATTTCTGATATCGACCCTTCCGACGAAATAAACACTTTCCCCTCGGAGTTTAAGATATATGCACTTTTGATAGCCCTTCCCGCAGCCGCCTTTTTTAAAACATTTCTCAACCCATCGATATCTGCAAGAACCATGTAGCCCCTTACGGTTGTATTTATAACCTGGGTCAACCCTTCAGCATCATGATGGAGTCTTTTGAACAGGGCCTCTTGCTTCTCTTTCATCTGAAAGAAAGTGGATATCCCCAATACGGCGAGCAGCACCGCCACCATGGAAATGACTGCCTTAGCACATAAACTTTTTTGTAATCTATCAAACATATCAACATCTCCCGTTTTGGTCGTGGACACCCTCGCAGCCCGCCGCGGCAGCCCTATCTTCAAATATTTCATGGTTCGGGAGCACCCTGGCGATGTCCAGAAGAATCTTTATTCTTCCCTCCGATTTCCCTATGCCCATCAGATAATCCGTATTCGTATGGGCAATAAAGGCGTGGGCGTCTTCCACATCTTCGGGCGCAATGTCCAGAACCTCCGATACCCTGTCCGCCACCACTCCGGTCACCACTTCCTCGATATTAACCACGATTATGCATGTCTCGGCCGTCCGCTCTGCAGGCTGCATGCCGAACTTGCGCCGCAGGTCTATAACCGGCATGACCCTTCCCCTCAGATTGATCACTCCCAGGACGAACTCCGGGGCCCCGGGTACGGGGGTTACTTCCAGCATTCCGACGATTTCCTGCACCTTGAGTATCTCGATGCCATATTCTTCGTCTGCAAGGAAGAAGCTCAGAAATTTCCCGCCCTTGCATCTGTTTTTCCGGCCGGCTGCCGAATCATCTCGCTCCGGGAATCTCCCTGGCACAGATTCGGTAGAAGCGTCGCTCATACAGCACCTCCCATAACGCTGACAGAACCATATCCATCGCCCCCGACTTCAGCCTCCCTGGCAAGGTTCAAGATTTCCTTGGAGTCGAAGATAAGTCCCACGCGGCCATCTCCCAGTATGGCGCCGCCCGAAACCCCTCGGACCTTGCCGATCCCCTTCCCCAGCGGCTTAGCCACAACCTGTTGCTGGCCTAACAGCTCATCTACAAGCAGGGCGCAGCGCTTCTCTCCGTCTTCCACGATGACCAGCAGACCAGCGCAAGGGTCTTCCACGGCGGCTTTAATTCTCAGCAACCGGTAGAGCCTTAGCAGAGGCACAGACGATCCCTGAAACATCACCAGCTCTCCTTTCCCGCCAACCGTATGGACCGCTCTCCTATCGGGTCGAAACGTCATACTTATGCTGGTCGTTGGGAGGATGAACCGCTGTTCTCCTATCCTGACCAGCATTCCGTCGGTAATGGCCAGGGTGAGCGGCAGGCGCATAATAAACGTGCATCCTTCATTTTTCCTCGAAACGATTTCGATGCGTCCCCTCAAAGCCTCGATGCCCTTCTTCACGACGTCCATCCCTACACCCCTGCCTGATACCTCACTCACTCTATCTACAGTGGAAAAGCCGGGTTTGAAAATGAGGTTGAATACCTCGGCGTCGGAGATGCCTTTGTCTGACTCTATTAATCCCCTGGAAAGAGCCTTTTCCAACAGCTTCCCGCGGTCCAGCCCCTTCCCGTCATCCATGATCTCCACCACCACGCTGCCCCCGGCATGGTATGCTGAGAGCCTTATGGTCCCCGCACCGGCTTTGCCGTTTTCCTTACGGATTCGAGGGGGTTCTATGCCGTGATCCACTGCGTTGCGCACTAAATGCACCAGTGGGTCGTTGATGACATCGACCATATTACGGTCTATCTCTGTTTCCTCGCCTTCCGTCTGAAAGTCGACCGCCTTACCGCTTTTGTTTGCCAGGTCCCGCACCAGCCTGGCCATTTTCTGAAACGTAGCTTTCAAAGGCACCATGCGCATGGACATGCTCAAGTCCTGCAGCTCGCGAACGATCTTACCCGTATGGGTCACCTTCTTCAGAAGCTGATGGTGCTCTCCACAAATTAAGGTCTCATCCTGTGAGACCATGGAATGGGCGATGACCAGCTCACCCACCATCTCGATCAATTTATCCAGACGATCGGTACGCACCCTTACCGAGGATTCTATCGCCCTCCCCGCCTTCTTCAGGCGCTGTTGCGTCCTGAGTGCCTTTGCCACGTCCGGCAATGATGCGCTCCCGGACCTCAATACCGCCAGTCCCAGCGGCTGACTCCCTTTATCCAGAGCCGCCACCTCTATGTCCTCCCGGCTGGCTTTGCCTTCGGCAACCAGAATGTCGCCGATACGGGGTGCTTCATCCGTTTGAACATCGGTTCCAATCGTTACACCCGCTGCCTCCGGGTTGTCCAGAGAGCTCATCAACTCATCAAGCCCATCAGGCTTATCCACATCCTCCCCGCCCATTGCATCCTGAACAGCCTGAAGGAACTCCTTGAGCATGTCCACTGAGCGAAGCGCCAGATCTGCATAATTGCCGGTACAACTTATCTCTCCATCACGCATGCGGCTCAACAGCGATTCCGCCCTATGCGCCAGTTCCGATATCACGTTTAAACCGAGGAAAGCGGACGTTCCCTTGATGGTGTGGAAAGCGCGAAATACTCTGTTGACGGCATCCATGTCCTCCGGATCAGTTTCCAGGGAGAGCAACGCCGCCTCTGCATCCTGGACATATTCACTGCATTCGACCAGAAACTCCCCCAGGAGGTCCGGGTCTGCATCGTTAGGCAAGAAAAGGTTCTTATCTTCCTGCCCTGCCGGGGCAACAGCAGCAGTGCCCGTCGCGGCCTTAACCGCATCCTCCAGCATTCTTCCCGCCTCGGCAAATGCCTCACCCGGTTGGGCGACCTCTCCATCCACAAGATTACTCACCATCTGCGAAACCCGTTTCAACATGTCCCGGGCTGCGGCAGGCGTCGACTCCCTCTCTGCGATCTCCTTCAAGGCGTCACGGATGCGGGCCAGGTTGCCATGGTCCGTCGGTTCCGTCTGCACCATCAGAGCCGCAATGTCGTCAAGGGTCGGTTCCACGTCGTTCTCAGGCGGAAGATCGCCGGCCGAAGCGCCGCTTGCTTTCCCTAAAAGGTCATGCCTCATTGCTTCTTGAATCTCTCCCATCGCCCTCTGTAAGATGCCCTCTCGTTCACGGGCCCCATCGGCATGCAGATACCGCCCGGAGGCGTCCAGTGCACAAGACACGGCATCCAAAAGGGAAGGTGGGCTCTTCGAAGCATCCTGATAAATACCCTGAAGCGATTCCAGGCACAACTCTAAAAGACGCTCCAGATCGGGCGCTTCTTCCTGCGCGACCCCTAAAGCCTCCTCCAGAGATACGCCAATGTGAACCAGCGCATCTCTATCCTCGAGACGAAGCTCTCTTACCTCGTCAGCAGTCTCTTTAAACGTCTGTAAAAGCTCCTCTCTCATCCTGGTCACTATATGGAATCGGCGGCTTTCACCATGAATCAATGATGTGCGGTTGCGGCCAGCTTAAGCCAGAATCTTCCATCCGGGGTTTTGAAGTGCATGCTCTCATACAATTGCCTGTCCGTTTTAAGCAACTCAACGTTTATGCCGCGGGCCACGGTTGGAAGCG
>CAYVLI010000107.1:0-7742 GCA_964452105.1 uncultured Nitrospinota bacterium | reverse complement strand
TACTTCCGACCCGACAAGGCGGGTGTTATCATTTCCCCGGTGCAGATCGTATTTATACGACGGTGATATAGTATCACGTCTCACAAATAATATTAAATAATCACGATGACTGCCCGATCTTGGAGAGACAATTCATGAATTGTCTCTCCTTGTTGGCGAAATGCTTCGCCACGCCCCTGGCGTGACTCAGCATGACAAAGCAAGCCGCAAGCCTGTCATTCTGAGCGGAGCGAAGAATCTCTGCTGCATTTTGCAGACGTATTTTTAAGACACCACATTAGAACAGAGGTAACGATAATGAATGAAAACCGAATTTGTGAGCTTTTGTCTATTCGTTATCCGATTATTCAAGCGCCCATGAACTGGGTGAGCGGCGCTGAACTTACGGCGGCGGTATCGCACGCAGGGGGACTGGGTACGCTGGGACCCAATGCCGGGGCTGACAGTATCACCACTGATGTGGGGCTGACCGGGGAAAGAATGAGGGACCAGATAAAGAAGGTGAAAAGTCTCACGGAAAAACCATTCGCGGTAAATATCGCTGTGGGTGTGGGAGAAGGTAGAAAATACTCACGAAGGATCGTAGAGGTGGTAATAGAGGAGGAAGTCCCGGTCGCTATCGTCTCGGTGGGAAGGCCGGATGTCTATACCGATATGCTCAAGGATGCCGGGATAAAAGTCTTACATGCCATTTCGACCGCGCGGCACGCCAAAAATGCGGAAGAGACTGGAGTGGATGCCGTGATTTGCGAGGGATTTGAAGCCGGCGGACACAAGGGTTTCACAGAGTTGACCAGCTTTGTCCTGATCCCCATGGTAGCCGATGCGGTGAAGGTGCCGGTCGTAGCGGGTGGAGGCATAGGTGACGCCAGGGGCGTGATGGCAGCGCTGGCCCTGGGCGCCGACGGAATATATATGGGGACTCGCTTCATGGCTTCCGAGGAATCGGGCAGCCACAGCCGTACAAAAGAGGCTATTGTAAAGGGAGAAGATGCCTGTACCGTTACAGTGCCAAAGGACTTTATGCTGGCCAGGGATTTGGGTAATGCTTTTACAAAAAAATTTCTGGAGATGAGGTCGGCAGGCGCTTCCCCTCAGGAATTGAATGATTACCTGAATGAACACTCCCAATATCATTCCCAGCACCTGGGCAATGTTGAGAATGCCGAGTTGTGCTGCGGACAAGTCGCCGCGTTGATAGAGAGCGTCAAGAGCACGCAGGAAATCGTAGAAGATATTGCAAAAGACATAAATGCCCGCTTCGAAGACCTCGGGCAAAAGATGAGCGTGTTCCTTTAAATAAACAAAACGATTAACGATCCCGCTATATGGTTACATCCCTTCCCCGTCGCGGGAGAAATAAAGAGGAGTAGGGATGTGACCCGTATTCAGGTCGGTATCTCGTCAGGATGCTTGAATCGAATGAGGGCCAGATATAATCACCATGTAGCATTTCCCGGGGGTATTGTGCTTCTTTCGAAACCCGGTACGGTTCCCTTAACATTATTCCTTCGGCCCTGATAGTTTTTATATAATAATTTGGAATATTCTCTGGCATTATTATGGAAGACCGTGGAGGTATTATGAACATCGGGCAATGGATTAAAAAGAGAGCCGACCTGCATCCGGATAAAACGGCCATAATTTTCCAAGATGAACAAATATCTTATAGGAAACTTAGTGAACGCTCCTGTTCAGCCGCCAATTCACTTTTATCGGGCGGTGTGCGAAAAGGCGACCGGGTTGCCGTATTATTGTTGAACTGCCCTGAGTTCATAGAGCTCTATTTCGCCTGCTCCATGATAGGGGCCATATTCGTGCCCCTTAACTTCAGGTTGACCGCCCGCGAGCTGGAATATCAGCTGCGGGACAGCTCGCCGCGCTTCCTCTTCTTCAGCCGGAGCCTGGAAGAAGTGGTTCATTCTCTTAAAGAATTACTCGTAGGGGTTGAGCTTCGCTATATCGGAGTCGGGGAGGGAGATACGGGCGATAATCAGGCTTACGACGCCTTCATGGAAGGCTCTTCAACGGATGAGCCTGCCTCGGAGGTCGGCCTGGAAGACCCCCAGGTAATCATGTACACATCGGGCACCACGGGAGCTCCCAAGGGCGCGCTCATGTCGCATCGCAAGACCTACTGGAACACCTTCAATGCCGAGCTCTACTTCGATATGAGCCACAAGGACGTGATGCTCATCCCCATGCCTCTCTTCCATTCCGGAGGGCTCAACGTAGGAATGGTGCCTACCCTCTATAAAGGAGCCACAGCTATCCTTCACGGGAGCTTCGACCCGGAGAAATGCTGCGCCGACATAGAGCGATACAAGGTCACCATGTTCGGTGGGGTGCCCACTATGTTCAACATGATCCTGAGGGGGGGCTATCTGGAAAAGTACAACCTTGGCTCTTTACGCCTGCTGGCCGCCGGGGGAGAGACGGTGCCCCTGACGCTGATTCAGGAGTATCAGAAGCTGGGCATCCCTTTCATACAGTTGTTCGGTCAGACGGAGACATCCATAATCTGTTCCCTGAGCGAGGCAGATTCGGTCCGTAAGGTTGGTTCCATAGGACGCCCCGTGTTTCACATAGAAGCGAAAATAGTGAATGAACAGGGAGAGGAAGCCGGCCCGGGAGAGGTCGGCGAAATAATTCTGAGCGGGCCTACTCTCATGAACGGCTACTGGAATAGACCGGGGGCCACGGCCGAGACTATCCGGGATGGATGGCTGCACACGGGCGACCTGGCCTACAGGGATGAGGAGGGGTTCCTCTATTTCGCCGACCGAAAGAAGGATATGTTTATAAGCGGTGGAGAGAATGTCTATCCCGCCGAGGTTGAAAACGTCCTGTCCTCACACCCTGATATCGTTGAAGTTGCGGTCGTCGGCGTCCCCGACAAGACCTGGGGCCAGGTGGGCCAGGCCTGCATAGTTCCTGTTGAAGGACGATCTATATCGCTGGAAGACATGGTGACTTTTTGCTCAGATAGGCTTGCCCGCTACAAGATTCCCAAGAAGGTTGTGTCAGTGAAAGACATGCCCCGCACGGCCAGCGGAAAAATCAGGAAACATCTTCTCGTTTCCCAGAAACCTTCTGCCTGAATGGGAGTAAACTTGTCATGCTCCATCGCGCTCTGAGCGATTGAAAGGGGACAAATATTGTCAGATTACTATTGTCATTTTAAAATAAGATAATAAAATTTATAACAAGATGCAGAGCGGGTTTCATTGAATAGAGGCGTTACTTTTTTCTACAAAATTTGTAGTTTAACCGAAGTACAAAGGAGGATGAATAATGGCTGCAACTTACCAGATGGTTGAAATTGTGGGAACTTCTACCGAAAGTTTCGCCGATGCCGCCAGAAACGCCGTAGCAAAAGCCGCTTCCGGGGCGGGTGAAGCCCAGTGGTTCGAAGTTGCGGAAATGAGGGGCGCCATAAAGGGCTCTGAAGTAGCGGAGTTTCAGGTCAAAGTGAAAGTCGGTTGCAAACAGTAACCGGGTCTGTTAATAGCTGATACCTGAAGAGAGGGGAGCAGGAGGACAATCGATCCGAATGCACCCCTTTTTTCAGGCCATGAGCGAAAGGGCGGGAAGCGAGAGCCATTTTTAAGCTGCACTCTTGACATCCCTCTGAAGGCATGAATAAAGACTTTCAATGCAGGCGCTCTGTTTTGTCTAAAAACCGTTGCGTCCGTATAGAGGGGAAACGCCGGACGAGTGAAGCATCCTGAAGAACTGCTTTTGAGTCACTGATAAAACTTTACCTGGAATATTTCCCCTCGCCGCCTCGTAGTAATTCATGTACACCACCTCCCGGCTCACCCAGACGTAGAACATACCTCTCTGCACCGTGTCCGACTGAAACCCAAGGTAATCTATTACGCCTGCTTCGCCGCCCAGAGTCCTTATCTGTTCCGTATATAATCTGGTTTCATGGAGGCGGGGGCTTATAAACTCTCTGCTGTAGCTGGCCAGCATCGTGCTCCATAGAGGGTCATTAACCGTGCTGTAGCCGTTCAGCGACATATATTTCTTGAAATCAGGAAGGGGGGTTGCTGCGGATAATATGGTAATATCATAGACCTTATGTTTCACTATTCCCTTGATATCGAATGCTTCTTCGATCGCCGTGAGGCTGGCTGAGCTTATCTTGTGGAACGAATTAATGGCCGGGTGGATATTTTTTGCTCCATTTCGGTGTTGTGCAGCATGATAGTATGCATCACCAGAGTCATCTACCATGTTGTAATCGAAGCGTGCCGCGTAGCTTTTCATCGCCGGGACGGCTTCCCATTCGGGGCCCAATGTTTCGATTGCAATGGAATGAACGATTAATTTTTCCCGGGTCGCCTGCAATCTGGTGCTTGGGTCAGACTGTGAACCGCCCATGACAAACTTAGAGGTTGAGCAGCCGGATACCAGAAAGACCACCCAGAGGCTCATCACACATAAGCTCGGGAAAAGATTTTTGCATCTTCCGCATAATTTGAATTTAGATCGCATGTTGTGATATCTCCTCTCCTGTCAAGATAAATATCACCTATGTTGTCTTATATATAAAACTATATTTTTTATACGATAAAACCAGCACTTTTTATGGGAAGGGCTGTTAAATCAGCCGCTGATGATGGCGTGATATATTAGCTCCCTATCGAAGGGAGGGTGGGCGCCAAAAGGGTGGGTGATTGAAAGAATTAGAGCAGGCTTAAAAAAATTGACTTTAGTTTTCATTTGCGTATTATAGTAAACGTTTTGTGAGACGGTAGTGGAGACATTTGTGTCCGACCAGGGCTCAAAACTTATACCCGAAAGTTTGTGGGAGGCCAGACATGGCAGCTAAAGGCGAGATAGTTATCGATATAGAGTTGTGTAAGGGTTGCGGTTATTGCGCGAACTTCTGCCCTCAGGACTGCATAGTCATGAGCGACAAGTTTAACTCCAAGGGTTACTTCATCCCCGAGTTTGCCGAGCCTGACAAATGCAACGGCTGCGCTATATGCGGCCAGCTCTGCCCCGACTTCGCCATCGAGGTTTACAGGTTCCAAAAGGCGTCCAAATAAAAGCCGCAGTGTGCTTACGAATCCAGATAAGAGGTTTCCTGTGTTTTGCACTGCTGGATCCATGCATAGGTGACTCGAAGAAGAGAATCATATCGCGTTGAACAGATAAGGGCATAGAAATGGTTGAAAGGATATTCAGTACCGGAAACGAGGCCATCGGGCGAGGGGCCATAAAGGCGGGAGTGAGACATTTTTTCGGCTACCCCATAACCCCTCAGAACGAAGTCCCCGAATTTTTCGCCCGCGAGCTACCGAAGATAGGCGGCATGTACATCCAGTCCGAAAGCGAAATCGCTTCCATTAACATGCTTTTCGGCGCCGCCGTTTCCGGCGTGCGCGCCATAACCACCACGTCGAGCCCCGGCTTCAGCCTCATGCAGGAGGGCATTTCCGGGATAGCTTCCGCAGAGATTCCTTGCGTGCTGGTCAACGTCATGCGCGGCGGGCCGGGCCTGGGTACCACTCAGACCTCCCAGCAGGATTACAGGCAGACGACCAGGGGAGGCGGTAACGGCGATTACAGGACTATTGTGCTTGCGCCGTCTTCCGTTCAGGAGGTTTACGATCTGGTGCAGTTGGCCTTTCATCTGTCGGATAAACACCGCATGGTGGCCATCCTCCTCATGGACGCCATAGTGGGACAGATGGCGGAACCCCTGGAATTGAAAGAGTACGATTTCGACCCGCTGCCCGAAAAAGATTGGGCCCTCAAGGGAAAAGGCAATAAAGGCGGAAACTATAATCACGTCTGGCAGGCGCTGGGGGATGAATTCAAAGATTGGGTAGCCCGCAACGAAGAAAGGTATAACAAAGCCGAAGAGGAAGAGGTCCGCTGGGATGCGTATATGGATGAGGACGCTGAGCTTCTCATGGTGGCTTTCGGGTCTTCGGCTCGGATAGCCCGAAAGGCCATGGAGCGCGCCCGCAGCGAGGGCATGAAGATAGGCTTAATCAGGCCCATAAGCCTGTGGCCGTTTCCCTACAGCGTGATAGAAGAAAAAGCCGGGAAGGTCAAGAAGTTCCTCGTCGTGGAGGACAACATGGGTCAGTTGATCGATGACGTCCGAATAGCGGTCGCCAGAGAGGCGGACGTCCATCACGTGGGATGCCAATTTCGCCACCTGCCCGGCGCCGGTGGCATGATATACCCTGAAGCAGTCTATCTGGAGGCTAAAAAATATTATGAGCAATGAAATCATGGATAAAAAACAGGTGGTTTCAAGGCCAGGGTTATGGACAGGCGAGCCGACTTACTGGTGCCCCGGCTGCCATTACGGAATAATTCTTCGCCTCATCCTGGAGACCATCGAAGAACTGGGGGTGGAGAACGAAGCCATCGGAGTAACCTCGGTGGGTTGCAGCTATGCGTCCTTCGCCTTTTATCAGATAGATATGGTTGCCGCGCTGCACGGCCGTGCGCCGGACGTAGCCACCGGAATCAAACACGCCCGCTTCGGCGAAAACATAGTTTTCACCATTCAGGGCGACGGCGACCTGGCAGCCATCGGCATGGGGGAGGTCATCAACGCCGCCAACCGCTTCGAGAAGTTGACCACCATCTTCCTCAACAACGGAAATTATGGCACCACCGGCGGACAGCTTGCCCCCACCACCATTCTCAATCAGTACACCACCACAACCCCCGACGGGCGCAACTACGAGACCTTCGGTTTCCCCGTGCACGTCCCCGAAATGATGGCCACGATGAAAGGAGTGGCCTACGCAGCCAGGAGTTCGGTTCACAGCCCCGCTGCTTTCGCCCGCACCAGGAAATATATGAAGAAAGCCTTTCAGAGGCAGATAGATAACGTCGGCTACAGCATCCTGGAGATTGTCTCCGCTTGTACTGCCGGCTGGAAGTTATCGCCGGTGGACTGCAACAAACGCATAGAGGAGATGGTGCTCGAGGAGTATCCCTTTGGAGAATTTAAGGACGTAAAAAGCGTATTCGATACTAAGGAGTAAAGCCGTGGCTGTTGCTGCTCAAGGTTCAGACGTCATCATCGCCGGCATGGGAGGGCAGGGCGCCCAACTCATAGGCAAGTTGTTGGCAGAGCTGCTCATACCTCACTACAATCATGTGACCTGGTTCCCGGCCTATTCCACGCTTATGCGCGGCGGCCCTACGGAATGCACCGTAATCTTCTCCGGGGAAGAGATAAGCTCCCCACTCATCGATCACCCTTCAGCGGCCGTTGTCATGGACAACAATTCCTTCCACCTCTATGCGGACAAGATGTCCCCCGGCGGCGCTTTCATCATGGATTCCTCCATCGTCAAAGAAGAGGTTAAAGATAAAGATAATGACATACGCGTGATAAAGGTTCCCGCCACGGAGCTTGCCAAAGAGCTCGGCTCGGATCAGGCCGCCAACTTCGTCCTCCTGGGCGTCTATCTCAAGGCCGAAGGCCCTCTGCCTCTCGAAACCGTGATTAAAGGGCTATCCGAAAAAATGCGCAACGACGGCAAAGAGAAGTTCATCGAGTTGAATACCACAGCGCTGCGCAAGGGCTGGGATTTCCTTTCATAAAAAATAAAACCGGGGGTATCTGATGACCGAATATAAAGGTTATGCCGGAAAAATCATTAGGGTCGATCTCACCAATAGCGAAGTAACCATTGAAGCGTTGAACCTGGATGAAGTCGTCCCCCTGATAGGAGGTTTCGGATACAACAATAAGC
>CAYVLI010000106.1:0-7759 GCA_964452105.1 uncultured Nitrospinota bacterium | reverse complement strand
TGAACGCCGTCTGCCCCGGCCTCATGGAGACCGGCTTCTCCGAGGATGTCTTCGAAGATATGAGCCGCTACTTGGCCATGTCCGCAGACGAGATAAAATCCTCCATCATAGCCAGGGTGCCCGAGGGCAGGAGCGCGAGCCTGGAGGAAGTATGCAACGCCGTCATGTTCCTGGCCTCTGAAGAAACGGGCTACATCACCGGCGAAGCCCTGAACCTGACAGGCGGCCAGCTAACCATTTGAGAACCCCGCCACCGGCGGGGTTGCTACTATACCCCCCCTTGCTTGAAGCAACTCTCCACCCCCGCTAATCCGCCGATTACGCCGATTTATGCGGATTGCATAAGCAACCTCCGAACTATATGGCTTTCCCTTGCTATCAGCACGGGAACCTCTGATGCATACGGATGAACACTGATTCTTGCGCTGTCGGGTTTCCTCACCCGGCGGAAAGGCATGGCTTGGCTTGCGCCTGCCCCGGGACGTGCATTGCCGGACGCAGCAGACAGCGCTCCTGCACATCCTTCCTTTTACATTCGGAATCTGACATCCGCTGTCTTTTAAATACCCCTCTATAGAATAGATGCGAAAATCCAAGGTTAGGACGGGATATTTTATAATAATCAAAGGGTTACAGGATAAAAAAATGTCGTCAAGCGGCGCTTCAATCCAAGGCGGTTATTTTAGACCGGATAGCCATTATGGGTTGCAAGCCTGCTCCGGCGGCGGGTTAAGAGAAGATGGGGCAGGGTGGTCTCAAATTTCCAAAACTACAAGTATTTAAAAGCAAAAGGGAAAACCCGCAAGGCAGCGGTCCATGATGCATAGTAGCGCAGAAGAAATCGGGATAAAATACAGTCCCTCCCCAAAAAACGTATTTGCTCAAAGAACGTCTCACAATTTATAGCAGCTATTGTAAGTTTTGGGGGAAATCTGAGACCACAAGATATAGATGTACCCTCACCTACAGGCCTAACTTTTAAAGTGGTACAATAATTGGGGACAGGTCACCCCTTTTCTTTCCTTCTTCAAGGCCGTTCTTGAAAGATTGAAGCACTGCATCAGGCACAAGTTTTTCCACGAAACCGACTTCTCATGGTGCTGGAGCAGGCAGTTGTGCCTGCTCTGCGGTGTGGGAAAATATATGTCCAGGCCCTTAATAGCCTCGTTCCCAATCGATCACATTGATCAAGGGGCGTCCGTCCAGATAGGCACGGAGATTCTCGCAGAACAGATCGACACCCCGGTGCTGTGGGACGTCCGTCCCGCTGGAGACATGGGGTGCGATGAGGACACGTTCGTCATCCCAGAGGCGGTTGTCCGGCTCGTGCTCGAACTCGCCGACGTAGACGTCCAGGGCGACGCCCCGCAGGATACCAGCAGCGAGAGCCTCGATCAATGCCTCTTCGTCGATGATTTCACCCCGAGCCACGTTGGCCAGAATTGTTCCCGGTTTCATAGCCGCGAATGCCTCCCGACCGATGAGCTTGGTCGTTTCTGGTGTCCATTGACAGCAGATGGCCACAAAATCGCTCTCCCCTAAAAGGTCGTGGAGGCGATCGGAACCTTCGAGGCGGGTGAAGCCGGGTGGTCGGGCCGTTTCTGATGGTTTGTGACGCCGGGTGCCGATAACACGCATGCCTACGCCTGCACACAGCCGTCCCACGTCCTGACCAATGCCTCCGGCCCCCACGACACACACCGTCTTGCCTTGCAATAACACGGGGCCATAGGTGCCATGGTCAAAGCGGTGACGCCGTTGATCGCGGTAGGCCATGTGCAGTCCTCTGGCGAAATGGAAAAAGCCGGCCAGAACAAACTCGGCCATGGGGAGAGTGTTGCCGTAGCCCCGAGAGGTGCTTACGATGACATCACTGCCCCAGAGATCTCCTCGGAGCAGGTTGCTGGCGCCAGCTGGAAGTTGATGAAACCATTGCAGGCGTGGAGCCCGCGCGCGCAGATCCAGAGGAAACGGCCAGCCGCCAAAGATGATTTCGGCGGTTGACAGCAGGCGGTCACGTTCCTGGCGTGTACTGTTAGAGGGCTGACGATGCCTCAGGTAGCGTTGCACCGTCCATCGTGGCCAGGTGTCTCGAATTTCGTCGTCGAACCATCCCCGTGCATCAACGACTTTCAGCCGCGGATCAACTGCAGCAATACGCTCCAGAGCCTCGTCGTCAATCGGCTGTATGACCAACACTTCGACAGTTTGCATCAAGGCATCTCCGTTTCGGAAGGATTCAACATTCGGCAATGGTACCTTGATGCAATGATAGCATACTGTTGGCTCTTTTTTATGGAAAATGGAGGGTCTGGGATGTTGGCTACTAAGCCTCTCCCCATCTTTTATGCAAGGGAAGGTTTCGATAGGGAATGGACATCGTAAGTTTTTGGACTTCCTAATAGCTTCTGATCATAGCAGCTATGGTAGCTTTTGGGAGCTAAACTCAGACCAATAGATGTAGATATGCCATGGGGACCTTCAAAAAGACAGCAGATGCACCTTTGAAAAATGGTACAGTAAACGGAGCAGGTCAATCCTGAGCTCTTTTATTCTTTTCTTTAAATTCCTTCTCGGTTTTATAGAAATGCTCCTTTGGATTTGTGCCATCTTCTGATAAAGTCGTGATGACAGTATCTTGAGGGTCTGCTAAAGATAAAGTATTAAATCCATGTGAAATGCGTTCAGACAACCCAATATTGGAGAGCGGAAAATGTCAATCATCTTCGAACCCATGACCATCAACGGAATGGAAGTCAAAAACCGCATCGTCCGGTCGGCCACGTACGAGGGAATGGCCGACGAACCCGGATACCCAACCGAGAGATTAATCAAAATGACCGAAGACCTCGCGAAAGGGGAGGTAGGGCTGGTGGTTCCCGGCTTCCTGTATGTATCGGACGATGGTAAAGCAACGCCGCGGCAGACAAGCATAGCCTCCGATGATACCGTCCCCCGACTGAAGAAGCTGGTGGATAGGGTCCACGCAGCGGGCGGAAAAGTCTGCGCTCAGATTGTTCATGCCGGCAGACAGTCCCACCCGGATTTGATTGGCGGGCTTACCCCGATAGGACCTTCACCGGTCACTTTTACCCCCTCAAAAATCACGCCGCGTGAAATGACGATTGAGGACATAAAACGTGTCATAGACGATTTCGGCGAGGGGGCGCGAAGAGCCAAAGAAGCCGGGTTCGATGCTGTTCAGCTGCACTCGGCACACGGCTACCTGATAAGCGCTTTCAATTCCGGCTATTCCAACATCAGGACTGACCAGTATGGCGGGAGCCTCGAGAACCGCATGCGGTTTGCGCTGGAAGTCTATGGAAAAGTACGGGAGAAGGTGGGACCCGACTACCCGGTCATGATAAAGCTCAATTCGGCTGACTTTACGGAAAATGGCACCACCATCGATGAGTCGAAGCAGATAGCGTTGCGTCTGGCTGAAGAGGGTATAGACGCCATCGAGGTGAGCGGGGGGACTATGGAAGGGACCAAAAGCCCTGCGTGGCCCAAAATTAACAGCGATACCGACGAGGGCTACTACCTGTCGTACGCCGAGACGATTAAAGAGCTGGTGGGCGATAAATCCAAGGTCATTGCAGTAGGCGGATTCAGAAGCCCCGGCGTTATAGAACAGGCGCTGGAGGCAGGCAAAGCGGATTTCGTGGCTATCTGCCGCCCTCTTATCAGGGAACCCGATCTTGCGTTGAAATGGAAAGAGGGGAACTTGAAAAGAGGCGATTGTATATCATGTAACCTCTGCTTCGCCGAGTCGGGAAAGGAGGGTGGCACATGTTGCGGTTATCTGAAAAAGCAGCAGAAATAGTTTAAGAACAGTCTGAAATAGTAATATACCCGGAGTAAAAACAAATCGTTTCCCCGAGAAATACGAGCAAATTGCGCCGGGACGTCTGCTGAGGAGGGTACGCATGGCAAGCATCCAGTATATATCCTGTTTGAACGAGGGGTACCAGAGCCAGGGTTTTCCGCCCTATAAGTGGTCCGTCTATGATTCGGCTCCATTTGTACCGTTAACCAGACCTTTAAATCAGTCTAAGGTTGCCATTATCAGCTCCGGAGGGATATTCAAGAAGGACCAGGAACCCTTTGACGGATGGGCAGTAAACAGTTACTCTTTGAGAATCATCCCCGTGGATACGTCTTTCCATGAGCTACGGCTGAGCCACAACTATTTCGACCATCGCGACGCGGTGAAGGACTACAATTGCGTTTTCCCCGTCCAACGCATTCAAGAGCTGGCCGAGGAGGGTTTTATCGGCAAGGCTGCCGAATCTGCCGTTAGCCTGGGCATGGGCCGGACCTATAAACGGTCTGGTCTTTTTCAGCAAACCATCCCCGCGACAGTAAGCGCACTCCAAAACCAGGAGGTGGACGCGGCGCTTCTTGTTGCCGCATGACCGCTGGACCATCAGTCCGTGGGACTGATAGCGCGCGGGGTTGAAGAGGCCGGCATCCCGACTGTATTCCTGGGCTCCTGCCAGGATATCATGGAGCAACTTAAGGCGCCTCGCATGGTATTTTTGGATTTCCCTCTGGGACGGCAATGCGGCAAACCCAACGACCGGGAACTTCAGAAGAACATTCTTAAGGACGCGCTGAATTTTCTGGAAACGGCCCAAAGCCCCGGCCAGATGCTCGAACTGCCCTACGAATGGGGAGAACCGTTTAACTGGGAAAGCTATGGCCGGGACGTAGCCCGGATGATTGAGGAGGAAGGTATACCTCTCCAGGATTGGAAGCCGAAGAGATAACCCGGTTTTAAGCCTTTTTCTGTCGTTTGCATGGCTTTGAAGCGTAGTCGTAATCTGCAATTATTTAGATGCGATTTAGGGTCTATAATTAGTACAAGAGAACTCCTCCCCCTTTTTTATATTTCCATTAACGCCCTTTCCACCGTGTTAAACAGGTTTTCGCTTGCCACGGGCTGCGTGAGTAAGAAGTCGATCTCACCTCTTTTCAACTTAGCCCTTTCTTCTTCCCCCATAAGCCCATTGCTTACAGCGATGACGGGGGTAGCGGGATTGATTTTTTTAATAACCCGGGCCACGCTATCGCCTTGAAGGTCGCTGGAGGCAAGCTCTGTGAGCACGACAGCGAAATCTTTTTTCCTGAATTTATCGAGCCCGCTTTGAGCATCGTTCTTGCAACAGACAGCATATCCTCTGGAAGAAAGTAGAGAACAGAGGATGTTGCATCTATTTACCTCTTCTTCTATGACCAGGATTCCAGTCCTTTCACCTGGACTTGCTGACTTGGTGGTTGTTTCATATTTACCGGCATCTTTGGAAGCGGGTAGTCTGATGTTGAAGGTCGTCCCTGCCCCTTTTTTGGAGGTTACTTCTATTCGTCCATTGTGGCGTTGTATGACGCCTGAAGCTGTGCTCATGCCGAGGCCCGAGCTGGGGGGCGCCTTTGTCGTAAAGAAGGGATCGAAGACCTGTTCTTGAGCCTCTTTACTCATCCCTTCTCCGGTGTCTGTAATGCTGATAACTATAGTTTCACCCGCTTGTTTGCTGGTGATGGTTATCTTTCCTCCGAGAGGCATAGCTTCTACGGCGTTTATTATGATGTTTATCATGGCTTCTAATAGCTCTGAATGGATACCCTTTACGGGAGGAACAGGTTTCAATTTAGTTTCGATTATAATGGGACGTCCTTCCCCCGGGGTTTTACTGATCCAGTGCGGCTGCGTTGTATATATAGCCTGATTAATAATGTCGAGGATATTGAGGTCGGCCATGCCAGAGCCTTCCTGTTTTCTGGTGTAGAGTTCTATTCGCCTCACCGTCTCCCCGCCTCTGCGGGTGGACTCCTGTATTACCTCGAGCCTTTGTTTGAATCTTGAAGGGTCTAATTTTTTAGATTTCAGGTCGCGCAAAAGGATTTGAGTATTTGCCAGGATACCGGCGAGTATGTTGTTGAAATCGTGTGCAACCCCTGCCGTCAGTACCCAGAGCGCTCTCATCTTCTCGTGTTGTATCAACTTGCGTTGAAGCTCTTTCGTTTCGGTAAGGTCGTGAATACTCCAGGTTATGGAGATGGGCCGCCCGTCTCGGTCTTTAACCAGGGAGGTGATAAGGTGCACTGTGATCTCCTTCCCGCCCTTCTTGAGGACCACACACTCTCCTTCCCAGCCCCCCTCAGAAGTTGCGGTAGTAATGATATTGAAAATATGGGGTGGATTAGTACGGCCGAACAACCGGTCTATTCGTGTGGACCTCGATTCTTTCAGCACATAGCCCAGCCCTGTTTCGGCGGACGGGTTGAGATAGAATATGATTCCCTCAAGGTCAGTCAGCATTACGAAGGTATCCATGCTCTCTATAGCCGCTGCCAACCGCACCACTTCCATATCTGTTTTCTCTAATTTCGTTTTTAGGGCCATCTCCTGTCTCAGGAATCGCGCCTTTTCCTGGGCTTTAATTGCTGCTCTGACGTAGCGCGTGGTGAGCACCCCACTGCCCAGGAACATCAGCGTAATTATCCCTATAAGCGTTCCACTCTTGGTCATGAGTCTGTTTATGGCCAGGGAGACTTCGGAGTAGGGCGCGGAGACGGCGATGGACCATTTCATTTTCCCCAGGTGCACGGGATAATAGGCTATTAGATTGTCTTCGTAGCCGGCTACTCTGGATCTACCCGTCCCCGACTGACCCGAAGCCATTTTTTGTTCGATAAAAAAATCGCTATGGCAATGGTTACAACTCTTATCCTTCAAGAAAATATTTCTAAAAACCATCTCCGGATGTCTGGCCTGGAAGAGGAGAGTCCCTTCATTATCCATTACCCAGGCGTGGCCGTTGCGCCCAGACTTGATAGGCCTGATATACTTATCCACCATGCCTTCCAGTGAAATTGAAAAAATGATGGCAACTCCAAAAGGGGAAGACCTTTCCAGGGATAAAAGGCCCGGCCTGCGATTAAGTGTTGACGCTATAAAGAATCCCTTCTTACCTTTCTCGCCGGTAGAGGTAATATCCAATAGCGGTGAAGTGTAAATTTCACCCGTTGGGACGCTTTCGAGCTTTCCACGAATTTCTCTTAAAGAGGCGTCCTCTATGATTGTAGATTTTCCCGCGGCGCTCAATAGGTTGCCGCCTGAATCTATGACGATGATGTTAATGAGTGGGGTGTTTCGATATGGCCGGTATAAATTCTCAAGGTTCAATAGCGTGGGGGGCCTCGCATCCTCTGTGGCGCTTTCGGCAGCTAAACCTGTGGTTAACTTCAAGGTCCTTTCCAGGGAGGTGTAAAACTCTTCCATTTTCATGGAAGCTTCTTTAGCGAGCATTAGCTGCTCGCCGTTAAATTGATTTATTATTTCTTCTTTGGAGTCGAGGTAAAAAGTGTGGGCTAAAATTAAGGCTGCGGCGGTGATGATGGAGGTGGTTATCCATATGGTCTTTAAGCCGATCTTGTTTCCTGCAAATCTGTTTTTCATCTTACCTTTCAACAAGATTACCGCTCTACAAAGACCTGAGCCTTATTCGCAGTGGTCTGTTAACAATTTATTCTGTTCTTTCATCGTGATCCGGAGCCAGCCGACCCGAGTGGAGAACTTCAGCTCACTGCATTTCAGGATTCAGTACCCTATCCTCCTCATCGATAAAATCCCGGGTGAGACTGGCTACACCCTGATAAAACTGGCTATCTGCGCTGGTTAAGACCTTGTGACAGAATCTTGGGACCCACGTTTTTACGTGCTTATTGAAAAACTCTCTCTGCACCTTTCGGCAGT
>CAYVLI010000105.1:4186-7761 GCA_964452105.1 uncultured Nitrospinota bacterium | reverse complement strand
TGTAAGTTATTCGGTGAGTCTTAATAATATACGAGGAGCGGCATCGGGTGAATTATGCTCTTGAGGGTATAAAAGTCCTTTCCCTGGGCTCATCTGTGAGCGCGCCTCTTTGCACGCGCATGCTGGGGGATATGGGGGCGCAGGTGATAAAGGTGGAGCGGCCTGACGGCGGTGATTTCTCCCGAAGCTGGGACGAGGTGGCGGGCGGTTTCAGCTCCGCTCACATGTGGTGCAACCCGAACAAGAGAAGTATAACACTTAACCTGAAAGCGCCCCGGGGAAGGGATATCCTACTCAGGTTGGCCGAACGGTCGGACGTGTTCGTGGAGAACTTCAGCCCTGGCGTGGTGAAGAACTTGAGAGTGGACTATGGGACGATCAAAGAGATAAGGCTGGATATTATCTACTGCAGCATCTCAGGATACGGCCAGGACGGGCCCTTCCGGGACAGCCGGGCGCTGGATGCCCTCATACAGGGCGAAGCGGGCATCATAGATCTGACCGGTTCGGAAAGCGAGCCCGCCAAGGTGGCCCTGTCCATAGCGGATACCGTAGCCGGTATGTACTCGGCATATACCATCCTGGCCGCATTGAATTTCAGGCGTGAAACTGGGAAGGGCCAGTTCCTGGACGTGTCCATGTTCGATTGCATGGTGTCCATTCTGGGTTATTTCCCGTTCAGGCACTGGTACCTTGGAGAGATGCCGCAGAGGGTGGGCCTAAAGCACCATCTGCTGGCGCCATACGGCGCCTTCAGCGCCGGGGACGGCCGCTACATCCAGCTATCTGTCGCCACCAACGAAGCCTGGGAGAAGCTCTGCATCTTGTTGAACAGGGGCGACCTCCTGCAGGAAGAGAGGTACGGGAGCAATGCGGGGCGTCTGGAAGACAGGGATGCTCTTCACAAGGAAATAGAGGGTGTGATAGGACAGAAGGAGAGCGTTTACTGGCTGGAGAAGCTCAAGGAAGCGGGCATTCCCTGTGGACGGGTGAACAGCCTGAAGGAGGTTCTGGAGCACCCCCAGACACTTCATAGAGGACTGATAAAAGAAATAGAGTGTGCGGCCGGGAAGGTAAAGATGCTGGACTTTCCAGTAAAGATGTCCGCCACTCCCTCCAGATTAGAGCCTCCCCCGGCCCTGGGAGAGCATACTGAAGAGATTCTATCCGAGCTTGGTTACGGCGGAGAGGATATCGAAGAGCTCCGCACCGAAGGGATTATCTGAAGGGGATTCCCTCAAGGGAGGAGAAATAAATGGATTTAAATCTTACCGAGGAGCAGAGAAACGCCCAGATGATGGCCCGGCGTTTTACCGAGAACGAGATTATCCCCATTGCCGATGAGTATGACCATGAGGATAAGTATCCAGCGGAAGTGGCGGATAAGATGGCCGAACTGGGCCTCTTCGGCATAATCCTGCCCCAGGAATACGGCGGCATGGAGATGGACTACGTCAGCTACGCATTGGTGATAGAGGAAATCTCCCGCGGCTGGATGAGCATAGCGGGCATACTCAACTCCCACCTCATGGTGGGATACATGATAGCCAACTTCGGCACCGAAGAGCAGAAGCAGAAATACATACCCGCGCTGGCCAGCGGTGAGCGGCGGGGTTCGCTGGGCCTCACCGAAGCTGAAGCAGGCTCCGATACGGCCAGCATGAAGAGCACCGCGAAGCGGGACGGGGACGACTACGTGATAAACGGCAACAAGATGTTCATCACCAACTCCGAGCGGGGCAACACCTTTGCAGTGCTGGCCAAGACGGACACTGAGATCAGGCCGCAGCACAGGGGGATTAGCGCTCTGATAGTGGATAAGGGGACGCCCGGATTCACGGTAGGCCGCAAGATAGAGAAACTGGGCTACAAGGGGCTGCGCACTTGTGAACTCGTTTTTGAGGACTGCCGCGTCCCCAAGGATGCCCTGGTGGGTAAGGAGGGAGAGGGGCTGAAGTATGTCCTGAACGGGCTGGAAGTGGGGCGTATAAACGTGGCCGCAAGGGCCGTAGGTGTGGCGAGAGCGGCCTTCGAGGATTCCATCAAGTACGCCCAGCAGAGGGTCCAGTTCGGAAAACCCATCTGCGAGTTTCAGGCCATACAGTCCAAGCTGGCGGAAATGGCCACGAAGATAGAAGCCGCGCGCCTGCTCACCCTCATGGCCGCGGACAAGAAGAACCGGGGAGAACGCTGCGACCTGGAAGCGGGCATGGCCAAACTGTTCGCTTCGGAATTGAGCGTGGAAGCCTCCCTGGAGGGGATACAGATTCATGGTGGCTACGGCTACACGAAGGAGTTCTCCGTGGAGCGCTATCTGCGCGACGCCTGCCTCTTCCCGGTGGGGGAGGGGACCAGCGAAATACAGAAGATGGTCATAGCCAGACGGCTGCTGGAAAAATACAAGATTTGACCGGGAGGTGTGTTGATGGGTGGACGATATTTTGAAGATTTTCAGGTGGGGGATGTCTATAAGCACGAGCCGGGGCGCACCATCACCGAAATGGACAACACCATGTTTACCCTGATGACCATGAACACGCATCCCCTGCATTTCAACGAAGATTACGCCAGCAAGACGCAATTCGGGCGCAGGGTGGTGAACGGGACGCTGGTTTTCTCCATCGCCGTGGGCATGAGCGTGCGCGACGTGAGTCAGAAGGCCATCGCCAACCTCATGTACGAGAACGTGGACCACGTGGGACCTGTGTTCAACGGTGATACCATCTATGCCGAAACGGAGGTGCTGGACAAGAGGGAGTCCAAATCCAAGCCGGACCGCGGGATAGTCTATGTGGAGACCAGGGCGCGCAATCAGAAGGATGAGCTGGTCTTGACACTGCGACGACGTGTGTTGGTGCCTAAAAAGAACCCGCCCGCTTGAGCACTGATTGGGCGTATGCCATGCGCCCTACGCCACTGATGAAGGATTTGGGCGAGGCGAGCTCAGAGGAGCTTGTTCGTTTTCTCGATAAGGAAGTCCCGCTGCTCTATAACCTCTCCGGGAGGGATGATGAGGAAATCATCGTCCCACCCCCCGCTGGTAAGCCTTTTGAGATAATCGAGAGTACCATCTATTTCCGAGTAGAGGAACCCATAAAAGTCCGCCATCTCTCTGGCGAACGCGTAATATTTGTCCTTGTCGCTGACGCCGTTGTTTATGTAAGAGATACGGGTGTAGTTCTTGAGGAATTCCTCTGCCAGCCAACGGGCCGTTTCCTCATCGTATTCCTTGAGCCACTCGTCCAGGTACTCTGAGTAGGGATTCTTTCCGTACTCTATCCAGCCAGGGGTAAGGTAATAGGTGCCGGGATGGCTGGAAAACTCTCTCTCGTAGGCTTCCCTGGAGCCCAGCAGCAACGCGATGCAGTCGTGGGTGCGAGGGACGACCAGCGGGGTCTTGCCGGCCCTGACGCCCACTACGCCGTTGCTGCAAAGGCCGTAGCCCAGCACGATGTAATCGGCGCTGCCGTCGAGTTCATCCACCTTTTCCTGTATCTTGGCCGGCATCTTATCGGGGACGCTGTGATAACCCTGCGCAAGGTACACGCATTCCGTGTGTTCGTTACACAAGCTGT